>NZ_JBIAJH010000040.1:0-59227 GCF_042871845.1 Streptomyces sp. NPDC005533
CCGCCCGCTGGGCATCGGTGACCGACAACGGCGGAATCTTCGGGCCTGGACGACTCATGCCCGACTAACAGTGAATCTCTGACTCAGGTCACTAGTTCCGTGCCACCTTGCAGGCGCTCACCGCGGTCCCGTTGGTGACACTGCTCGCGGTCAGGCCGGTCACGCACTTCTCGTGGTTGCCGGACTGCGCGTCGGAGCACGCCGTCCGGATGGCGGCCGAGGCTTCACCGCCCCGCAGTTCGCGTTCGACCTGATTGATGCAGGCCGAGACGTCCGCGTGGGCGGCGGGGGCCACGAGGGCCGTGCCGCCGAGGGCGAGGGTCAGGCCGGTGAGGACACCTGCGATACGGGTCGACGTGCGCATGGAATGCACCTGCTCTCCGGGATCGTCGCGCGGCCCGGACCTGGTGTGGGGGATCCGCGCGGGAACTGCGCCGAGCGCATGCGGCCGGTGTGCGGCGTACGGCATGCGGCCTGCGGTGGCGGCCCCTGTGCCGGGGCCCCCGCACCGGACCGGCTCGGCAGAGCCTCCCCTTCCACCTTCGACGCTAGAGCAGCCCCCCGCCGCACGCACCCGCTGGGCCCGGTCCCCGGGCCCGTCACAGCAGTGGAGCCAGCGCCTCCGCGGCCGCGCGCAGGGCCGGAGCGTACGTCTCGATCTCCTCGCGGGAGACCAGGAAGGTGACCGTGGTGACGCTGACCCCGCCGACCGGCCGTCCCGTCGGGCCGGGGATCGCGGCGCCGATGCAGCGGATGGTGGGCTCGTTCTCCTCGTCGTCCAGGGCGTGGCCGCGGGCGCGGACCGCCGCCAACTCCGCTTCCAGGGCGTGCCCGGTGGTGAGCGTGTGCGGCGTCCGGCGCGGCAGTCCGGTGGAGGCGATCAGGTCCCGCACCTCCGCGGCGGGCAGGCGGGCCAGGATGCTCTTGCCGATCGCGGTGGAGTGCAGCGGCATGCGCATGCCGATCCGGGAGGCCGTCCGGAACGGCTGGTCGCCCTCCAGCTTGCGGATGTAGGTGATGGTCTCCCCACTGTGCAGGGCGAGATGGACCGTCTGGCCGGTGGTCCGCTGGAGTTCGCCCAGGACGCGTCCGATGCTCGGCGGTTCCCCGGCGCCGACCAGGGCGGACAGTTCGCGCAGCCGCGGCCCCACCCCGTACCGGCTCTCGGCCTCCTGGCGCGCGAAGCCCTGTTCGACGAGCGAGGCCAGGATCCGGAAGGTGCTCGACTTGGGCACCGCGGCCGCGGCCGCCACGTCGGTGAGCCGGTGCGGTCCGCCGGGGGCCGCGACCGCCTCCAGGACGCGCAGGGACTTCTCCAGCGCGGAACCGGCGGCCGAGGTCCGCCCGGCGCGCGGGCCGTCGGGGACTTCGTCCACATCCGTTGACATGGGACCTCTCGAGGTGGATAGGGTCTAGACCAAATGGTTCCGCTACACGATACGGTGTTCCGCTACGTGGAACAACGGGAGGTCGTTCCGTGTCCAGCCACCCGTACGACGCGCCGCTCGACGACCCAGCCGGCCACCCCTTCGAGGTGCTGGCGGGCCAGCGGCTGCTGCCGGTGCTGCGCGACGCCGACGCCCACGAGGCCGTCCGCCGCACCACCGCGCTGCTCGCCGCCGGCTGCCGCGCCGTCGAACTGACCACCTCCACCCCCGGCTGGGCCGAGGCCCTCACCTGCACCGCCCTCCTCGATGACGCGCACGGCCGACCCGCCCTCATCGGCGTCGGCACGGTCACCACCGCCGCGCAGGCCGGGACCGCGCTGGACGCGGGCGCCGCCTTCCTGATTTCCCCGTACCCGGCCCCCGAGGTCCGCGAGGTCGCCCGGCGCCGCCAAGCCGTCTTCATCGAGGGCGGGTTCACCCCGGGGGAGATCGCCGCCGCCGTCCGCGCCGCGGGCGCCGCCAAGATCTTCCCGGCCCACGTGGGCGGTCCGACATTCCTCCGCTCCCTCAAGGCGGTCCTGCCCGCGGCGGTCCTCATCCCCACCGGCGGCATCCGGCTCGCCGAGGTCCCCGACTGGCTGGCCGCGGGCGCGACGGCCGTCGGCATCGGCAACGGCCTGCCGGACGACCCGGGTGAACTGGCCGCCGTGTTCGCCGCCGTGAGCAGGCATACGGGTGCGGGTACGGGTGCCGGCGCGGCCGTGGCAGGGGAGCGCTGACCGTGCCCCGACGACCCGACCCGGCCTACGACGTGCTCGTACTCGGCGAGGTCCTCGTCGAGATCCACGCGGGCACCACCCTGCGCGAGGCCGCCGACGGCACCCCGGCCCGCATCTCCTACTCCGGTGACGCACTCAACGCGGCGGCCGCCGCAGCGGCGGCCGGGGCCCGCACCGCCCTGCTCGGGGTGGTCGGCGACGACGAGCTCAGCACCCCGCTACTGCGCCGGGCCACAGAACTCGGCGTGGACGTCGCCCACCTGCGCCGCGCCCCGCACCCCAACGGCGCCTACCTGCTCTCCGCCGACACCGACGGCGACCGTCAGTTCGTCTACTGGCGCACCCGCAGCGCCGGTTCCACCCTCGGGCCCGCGCACGTCGACTCCTGGCGCGAGCTGCTGACCCGCTGCGGAGCCCTCGTCACCAGCGGCATCACCGGCGCCCTGTCGCCGAGCAGCCGCAGCGCCGTACTGGCCGCCGCCCACCTCGTGCACGGGGCGGGCGGCCACCTCACGTACGACCCCAACTTCCGCCCCCGGCTGACGGGCCGCGCCGAGGCCCGGGAGCTGCTCGCCCGGATCGCCCCGCTGACCGGGCTGCTCAAGGCCTCCTGCCCGGCCGACGCGACGGCCCTCGTCGACACCACCGACCCGCGCACCGCCGCGGCCCGCCTGCGCGCTCTCGGCGCCCGTACGGTCGCGGTGACCGCCGGAGCCGACCGGCTGCTGCTCGACGACGGCACGCGGGCGGCGTACCACCCCGTACCCGTGAACCCCGCACCGGTGGACGCGACGGGCGCGGGCGACTGCTTCACCGGCACCACCACCGCCCGGCTCGTCCTCGGCGACACCCTCGCGGACGCCGTGGCGTACGGCGCGGCCGCGGCCTCCCTCTCGGTCTCCGGCCGCGGCGGCACCGGCCACGTCCCCACCTTCACGGACACGGCGACCCTGGCCGCCGCCCACCGCGCCACGGGGACGCGCGACGCGGCCCGCGAGAGCACGGCTCGCCCCTGACAGGCCGCCCGCCGCGCAGGGCCACGTCGCAGTTGTAGGTCGGGGTGGTCCCTGCCGTACGGGTGGAGGGCGCCGCCGGGCCGGATGGGTTTCCGCGGCCCGGCGGCGCCGGTCGGTGGCGTCGGCCGGGGGCTGTGCCGGTCAGTGTCCGCGCAGCCCCCGGTCCACGGCCGTCATCAGCTCGCCGTCGGAGGTGTCCGCGTCGAGCGACCAGAACATCGCGCCGCCCAGGCCGTGTTCGCGTACGTAGTCGGTCTTGGCGCGCAGCACCTGCGGGTCGTCGTACGTCCACAGCGTGGTGCCGTCGAACAGCCAGGCATGGCCCCCGCGCCGGTCCCGGTGGACCTGGTAGGTGCCGGAGTCGGCCAGTTTCCTCAGCGCCTTGTAGTCCTCGTACCCGGCGGACCAGGTGGCCGGCGCCGGGCCCGTGGCGGGCTGTCCCATGCCGTCCCCGCCGCCGCTGACGCCGGTCCAGCCCTGCCCGTAGAACGGCATGCCCATCACCAGCTTGTGCGCGGGAGCGCCGCGCAGGCGCCAGGCGTCCACCGTGCCGTCGACGCTGAAGTCCCCCCGGGCGTAGAGCGCGGACTGCTGGGCGGTCCTCGGCTCGCCGGAGACGTGGAAGTCGTAGCCCTGCAGGGTCACGAAGTCGAGGTCGCGCATGATCCGGCGGACGTCGAAGCCCGCGTCGATCTTGGCGGGGGCGGTCGGGACGAAGGCGGTCAACTCGTACTTCGTCTTCCTGCGCTGGCTCTTCGCGTACGCGTCGAGCTGGGTGCGGAACTCCTTGACGAGCTCGGCGAAGTTGCGCTTGTCCTCCGGCCGGAACTTCGTGTCGGTGTCGCCCGCGGAACCGGGCCACTCCCAGTCGAGGTCGATCCCGTCGAACACGCCGGCGGCCGCCCCCGCACCGCCGCGGCTGCCGTCCTGCGGGAGGTTGCCCTTGATGTAGAGGTCGATGCACGAGGCCACGAAGGCCTTGCGGGAGGCGGGGGTGAGGGCGGCGTCGGAGAAGTGGGTGGACCAGCTCCAACCGCCCAGCGAGATGAGTACCTTGAGGCCGGGGTGCCTGGCCTTGAGCTCGCGCAGCTGGTTGAAGTTGCCGGCGAGCGGCTGCTCCGCGGTGTCGGCGACCCCGTCGACGGAGTTCGCGGCGTCCAGCGGCCGGACGTAGTCGGCCCAGGCGTCGGCCTCGCCCGGCACGTTCCCGGTGAAGCAGGTGCCCTGCGGGCTGACGTTGCCGAAGGCGTAGTTGATGTGGGTGAGCTTGCCGGCGGAGCCGTTCGCCTCCAGGTCCTGGACCTGGAAGTCCCGTCCGTAGACGCCCCATTGGGTGAAGTATCCGACCTTCTTGTACGAGCGGTCGGGTCCGCTCGCCGCACCGCTGACGTCCGCACCGGCGGCGGGCGCGAAGGCGGTGAGCAGGGAGAGGGAACAGGCGGCGACGGCCAGCCTGCCGAGCATGCTGCGGCGCATGGGCTTCCTTTGCGGAGGCGGGGAGTGGGCGTGAGCGCGTGCGCGGTGCATGCCGGAAACTATTGGTCTGGACCAGAGCGGTCAAGGGGGTGGCCGAAACTCACCTGCGGCCCAGGGGCCCAGGGCCTACGGGAGGCTCCACTGGCCGACGTCGTCGCCGAGACCGGTGTTGAGGGCGAACTGGACCGCGGCCGCGCCGGCGTCCTCGGGGAGCCGGAAGGTGACGAAGCCCTCCGTCGTGCCGCCGGGTTCGAGCGTGACGGTGTCGGGGAAGTTCGGGCCCGCCGTCGTGGGGACGTCGAGGCCGGTGAACCGCTGCCCGGTGGTGTCGAGGAGGTGCGCGGCCGGTGCGGGGGAGTCCCGGTAGACGGCGGTACCGGTGTTCTCCAGCCGGAAGCGGACGGCGAGGAGCCGATCCGGCCCGTCGGCGTCGGCCTCGGCCGGGAGGTCGGCCGCCGGGCTCGCCGGGTCGACCACGTGCGTCAGCGTGACGTCGAGGCGCTGGCCGGGCTCGTTCCCGGCGAGGGAGATCGTCTCGCCGGAGCCGTCGGGCGCCGCGCCCAGCAGCAGGGCGGGGGCGAGGAGGGCGAGCGCCACCAGGGCGCCGCGGAGGCGGCGGCGACGCCGCGTCGCACGGCCCGGGGGGCGCGGGCTGCCCGGGCGGCCCGTCCTCCGGCTCCGGGGCACGGACGGACCCCCCGTCGCACGGTTCACCCTGCTCACGATCCTCCGCGCCGGCGGCCCCCGCCACCCGCGCCGTCCGCCTGCCCCGCCACCCCGGGCCCGTAGGGTGGGCGCCACGCGCGGGAACGGCCCACGGACGGCGGCGGACGCCCACGGCCTGCGGCGGGCTGCCGCGAACGGCGGCGGCCGCGGGCGTTTCGCGGACGGCCTGCGGAGGGCCGGGACAGGTCCAGGGATGACCCAGGAAGACCCCGGGGAGGGGCGGCACGTGCCCCTCCTCGAATCCGGCGACCCGCTCGCCGTCGCCGTCACCGCCGCGATCCGGGGCGGCGACCTGCCGCGCCTGCGGGACCTCCTGGACGCGCACCCGGGGCTCGCCGCCACGCGCATCGTGGGGCGCGGGCCGGCGGCCGGCGGGCGCAGCCTGCTGCACATCGCCACCGACTGGCCCGGCCACTACCCCGACACGGCCGCGGTGATCCGTACGCTCGTCGCGGCCGGAGCCGACCCGGGCGCCCGCTTCGTCGGGGCGCACGCCGAGACCCCGCTGCACTGGGCGGCGAGCAACGACGACGTGGCCGCCGTCGACGCCCTCGTCGCCGCCGGCGCCGATGTCGACGCCCCCGGCGCCGTCCTCGGCGGCGGTACGCCGCTCACGGACGCCTGCGGCTTCGGCCAGTGGCGGGCCGCGCGCCGGCTGCTCGCCCTCGGAGCCCGCCCCGACCTGCAGGACGCGGCCGCCCTCGGCCGCTCGACACGGTCGAGGAGTTCCTCACGGCCGGCGCTTGCGCCGAGGAAGTCACCAGCGCCTTCTGGCAGGCCTGCCACGGCGGTCAGTTGTCCACGGCACGCCGTCTGCTGTCCCACGGAGCGGACATCGACTGGATCGGCTACGACCGGCTCACCCCGCTCGACATCGCCCTGACGAGCGAGAACGCCGAACTGATCGGCTGGCTGCGGAGCTCGGGCGCCCACAGCGGCCAGCGACTCGCACCCGGTTGAGCGCGAAATGCAGTGGATGTCCGGGTCCGGCCGTGCCAAGGTTGATCCCACCGAAGGGGTGTAGCTCAGCTGGTCAGAGCGCCGGTCTCCAAAACCGAAGGCCGCAGGTTCGAATCCTGCCGCCCCTGCTGTCCAGTACCCGAAGCCGATGGCCCCGGTACGGGAACGCGCGCCAGAGCCCCGCCGGGAGACCGGCGGGGCTCTCGTGCTTTCATGATCGGCCGCGGAACCCCGGCCGTCCCGCGGCCACCCGCACCGAGGTGGCCGGTGGCCCCGTCAGTACGTGGGGCAGAGATTGGTCTGTACGGCGGCGAGGATGAAGGCCGCCTTGGTGAGGCCGAAGCCGTCCGGGTGGTTCGGGCCGATGAAACGCCTGTTCGTGGACTCGACGCGCTTGGTCGGGTCCTTCTCGTCCTTCATGGACTGGCACTGACTCAGGCCCCGGGAGATGGCCTTCTCGTCGTCGCCGTTGACGATCTCGGGGTCGATCTTGTTGAGCGCCGCGAGGTAGATCATGCGCTGCTCGGGGGCGGGGCTCGGCGGGGTGCCGGCGGCGGCTGCGGAGCTGGGGGCGTCGGGGGAGATGCTCGACTGCGATGCGGCCGGCGGGGCGGAAACCTTGTCGTCGGGCTTGGGCTCGCTGGTGACGGCGCCGGAGCAGCCGGTGAGGGCGAGGAGGCCGGCGGCGGCGAGGAGGGTGACGGTGTGGTGTGTGCGCATCGCGCCACTCTGCCGGGGCGCCGGCAGTCATGGAGCGGACGTGACAGGTCTGTGACGCGCGAGAGCCTCCACGGGGGTGGGGTTCTCGGAGGTTTGTCCGGGCGCGTCGGAAGTGCCCTGCTGCCACGCCTCCGGCCGGTTCGAGTCCTCCCGGGGTCCACCGCGCTCGGCGTGCCGGACCCCCTCCGGCCGCGCAGGCTGGATGCATGGCCGAACAGACGAAGGCCACCGGACCGATGGTGCGGGGAGGCGAGCCGGATGTGGGAGCGATGGGCGCGACGGGACCGACCGGGGCGTGAGGAAGGACGGTACTGGGGCGTGCCGCCGCGACCACCGGCCCACCTGCTCCGTCCCGAGGACGGCCGTCCCGTCGACGCGGCTCGGCGGACGGCGATCCTCGACTGGACGGTGAGCCAGTACGTCGCGACGGGCTGGCGGGTGGAATCCCGCTCTCCGACGCAGGCGGTCCTCGTCCGCGGGCAGCCGGTGAACCATGTGCTCCACGCCATCCTGACGGTGTTCACCTGCCTGCTCTGGGGCATCGTGTGGATCGCGCTCGCGGTCGGAAACCAGGTCGAACGAGTGGCGCTCACCGTGGACGACGACGGGCAGGTGCAGGTCGTGCAAGGCCCTGGGTGATCCGGGGGCCCGGATCACCGACTACATTCCCCCGGATGGGGAGCACGCGGGGGACCGGGGACGAGTGGGCCGGGCTGGACTACGGGACGGCCGCCGCGGAACGGGCCCGTGAGGCCCTGGCGTGGAACCGTGCCGTGCCCGACCACATCCTCGTGCGGCTGCTGGACACGCCCCCGGCCCACCTGCTCTGGCGCCGTGACCTGCCCGAAGCGGTCCTGGATGCGGCCGTGGACCACCCCCAGTGGACGGTGCGAGCCCGGCTCGCGGAGACCCGGGTCCCGTGGGGGATGTCGGCCGAGCGCTGGTCCCGACTGCTGTCGACGGAAGAGGTCGGGCGACGGCGGTACGCCCTCCTCACGGTCGCGGTGGCCGCCGGGGCCCGGCTCACGGCCGAGGCGTACGAGATGCTCGCCCGCGACCCGTCCGGCGCGGTCCGGGAAGCACTCCTCGAACTGCCCGCCGTACCCCCCGACCTGGCGGTGGCCCTGACCGCCGACCCGGTTCCCGCCGTCCGCTCGGCGGCCTGCCACGCGGCCTGGCCGCACCTCGATCCCGAGGCCCGGGCCGGGCTGAGCGCGGACCCGGTCGAGCGGGTGCGGCTGGCGGCCGTGGTGGCCCGGCACGAGGAGGAGCCGATCACCGAGGAGGACTTCGAGGCGGTGAGCGCCACCCATGACATCGCCGGGCTCCGCCTGGACCGGGACCTCGCCGCACAGCTCTGCGCCGACGCGGACCCGGAGCAGCGCAAGCACCTCGCCAAAAACCCCTACCTGGACCCCGACCTCGTCGAGCTCCTCGCCGCCGACCCGCAGCACGACGTACGCCTCGCGGTGTCGCTGCGACCCGAGCTGACGGAGGAGCAGCGGGCCGCCGTGGACGTGGCCGTCGACCCCAGGCGGATGCGGCACCCGCTCCCGTGGGTGGTCGCGCTGCACGAGGACGAGGAAGCCATGCGCCGCCTCGCGGCCTCCGGCCACGTACTGCTGCGCAGCAGCGTCGCGACGGCCCGACGGCTGCCGCCGGACGTGGTGGAACGGCTGGCCCGGGACGAGGACCGGGTCGTACGCCTCTTCCTCGCCGAGCGCTGCAACGACGCTCCGGCGGACCTGCTCCTGGAGGTGTGGCAGTGGTGGAACGGTAGCCTCTCCACCCCCGACCGGCCCTACGGCCACCCGAACTTCCCGCGCCGCGACCTGCTCCGCTACGCCGAGGACCCGCATCCGCGGCTGCGGCAACTGGCCCTCGACGACCCCGACTCGACGCCCGGGCTGGTGGAACGGTTCAGCCGGGATGCGGACGCGGAGGTCCGCGTGCGCGCCGCGTCCGACCCGCGGCTGTCGGTGCACTCGGCGGTACGGATGCTCGACGACCCCGACGGTGACGTCCGGGCGACCGCCGCCCGGCATCCGCGGCTGCCCGTGCCGGTCCTGATCGGGCTGCTCGGCGACGAGGAGACGGCGGGGGCGGCGGCGCTGAACCCGGCCCTGCCGGTGGCGGTCATGGACCGCCTGACCGCCACCGGTTCACGAGGTGGACCGGTGGCTCAACCGGCGCTGCCCGGCTCCTGATAGCCGTACGGGCGCGTGATGATCTCCATCCCGTGCCCCGCGGGGTCCGTGAAGTAGACGCCGCGGCCCCCGTCGTTGTGGTTGATCTCCCCGGGGTGCCTGCCGTGCGGGTCCGCGAAGTACGGGACTCCCGCGGTCCGGATCTTTTCGAACGCCACGTCGAACTCCTCCTCGGAGAGGAGGAACGCGTAGTGCTGCGGGGTGATGGACTCGGCCGGGACGGTCGCGAAGTCCAAGGTGACGCCGTTGGCGGTCTCGACGGGGACGAAAGGTCCCCACTCCTCCCCGACCCGGAGGCCGAGGACGTTCGCCAGGAACGCGGCGGACTCCCGGTTGTCACGGGAGTGGATGATCGTGTGGTTCAGTTGCACGGACATGAGTGAATGCCTCCGAAAGGCACATCACGGGCGCCTCCATGCCTCACCCAGCCGGTGACCGACACGCGATGCCGTGATCACGATCCTAGGCACCCCGCCCGCGCGAAGTCCACCCCGCGCCCGCGTCCCGGAACGCACCGGTCTCACGAACCCCCGTACACCGCCTTGACGTTGTCCTGCGCCGGGTGCGACCGGCCCGCCGGGCCCGCGGCGAACACCCGCAGGAGGTTCTCCGTCACCCGGGTGGTCAGCGCCCCGGACCGCGCGTCCAGGCCGTGGTTCCTCCCTCCGCGGCCGTCGCCCGTCGCGTCCAGGGCCTCGACCCACCGCATCGTGCCGGTCGCGAACACTCCCGCCCCGCTCGCCACCGTGTAGTACGCCGTGTCCTGGTGGCTGGGACGTCCCTCGCACACCACGGGTGAGTGGGCCAGTATCTCGATCGGCCGCGGCGTCGGGAAACCGGTGTCGACCTTGTCGTATTCCACCCCGACGAGGTGCTCGAAACGGTCGCCGGCCCGCGCGCCGGTGCCCTCGAACAGCCAGTGATCCGGGTGGGTCACCACGTACGGGGCGTCCACCGGATAGCCGTCGTAGATCACGCCGAGCAACGAGCTCTCCGGGTCCGCGCCGGGCGCCGAACGGAAGTCCACCGTCGCCGGATGGCCCCGCTTGAACCCCGGGTCCTGGTCGTAGGAGGACTTGTAGCAGACCAGCGTCCGGTCCGGCCCCAGGTCGGAGGCCTCCAGCCGGATCCGGCGGAAGCAGCAGTTCGCTCCGAGGATCGCGATGTTGGTGCCGGCGTCGCGGGCGGCCGTGAAATGGGCGCGCTGCTCCGGGGACCAGTACTCGTCGTGCCCGAGCGAGAGCACCGCGGCCGCACCCTCCAGCAGCCGCTTCTCCCGAGCCACGTCGGTCGTCGTCGCGTAGGCCAGGGGTATGCCGAGCCGCTCGGCCAGCGCGATCAGCGGAGCCTCGTAGACCAGGAACAGGCCCGCGCCGTCGTCGTACTCGTACGGCCGGTCGAAGGTCACCGCGAGCGAGCGCGAGGCGTAGCCGCCGCTGGGGCCGTCGTAGCTGCCGTAGCCGCCCCACCGGTTGTACGCCTGCCAGGTGGCCACCGCGTTGACCACGACCGTACGCCCGGCCGTCGCCGCGGACCGGACGGTGATGGGGACGAAGCGCTGCCCCTCGCCGCCCTGAGCGTCGAGCCGCAGCAGGTAGCAGCCCTCCGGCCAGTCCCTGGTCTCGACCGTGGTGGTACGGGCCCAGCGCGTGCGGACCATCCGGGTGCCCGGGTCCACCGTGTGCTCCGGCTGGCGCGCCCCCGGGAGGGCCTCGGAGCGCCACACCAGCCGGGCCCGGGCCCCGCCGTACCAGCCCATCCGGTAGGCGGCGACGGTGAACCGCGGCGCGGTGGTCGACACGTGCAGACCGAAGGACTCGCCGGGCAGGACGCTGACCTTGTCCGCGAAGCCCTCGATCGCCCGCGCCGGCCCCGCTTTGGTGACCGGCCAGTCGGCGTGGCCCTGCTTCGCGTTCTCGGCCTTGACGTCGAAACCCTGCGCACGCCCCGCCGACGGCTCCCCGCCCGCCACCGACCCGCCGGCCCCGGCACCGCCCGGCCCGTCGGCACCGCCGTCCCCGCCCCCACAGCCGGCCACGGCGCCGAGCCCGGCAGCCGTGGCCGCCCCCGTCGCGATCGCGAGGAACCGCCGCCTGCCTGCGCCTTCGCCGTCACCGGCCGGTCCGGCTATGTGCTCCTGATCCATGGTGGGCACGGTATGTCACCGTTGGACCCCCACCCCCACCACCCCCTCACCCGCCCCTGTCCCCTTCCCACAACCCCTCCTGATCTACGCTGACCTCCTGTCGTTTAGGGCACCAACCGACCCTGGGGGAAAGCGATATGACGTACAGCGACGCACATGGACCGGGCGCCGTCCGGCAGCTGTGGCAGCTGCTCGAACCCGTCCACGCCATCGTCTACTTCGCCCCCGAGGCCTACGAGGAGGCCGGCGCGCTCGGCTACGCCACCGACGACAGGTGGCCGATGTACTTCGCCTTCCGGGCCGCCCCTCTCGGCCCGGCCGCACCGGAACTCGTGAACGCCCTCTTCTTCAGCTTCAGCCCGCGGATGGTGGAGCGGTACGTCGCACAGTCCTGGCACACCGCCCCGCCGGCCGGGGTGCTCGCCGCCCGCGCCGTCGCCGCGGACCGCTCCCTGCGGGCCCTCCTCGGCGAGCGGACCGCCTCCTCGGACCTGGCCGAGGCGGCCGTGCTCGCCCGGCGGGCCGCCGAAGCCGCCCCCACCGCCGGCCGCCCGCTGGCCGCCGCCAACGCCGCCCTGCCCTGGCCCGACGCTCCGCACGCCGTGCTCTGGCACGCGGCGACGATCCTGCGCGAGCACCGCGGGGACGGCCACCTCGCCGCCCTCCAGGCCCACCACCTCGACGCGGTCGAGTCGCTGGTCCTGCACTCCGCCGCGGGCGCCGCCCCCGCCGAGTGGTTCGAGAGCCGCCAGTGGTCCGCCGACGAGTGGAGCGCCGCCCGGGACCGGCTCGCCGCCCGGAACCTGCTCGCCGCGGACGGCACGGTCACCGACGCCGGACTGGTCCTGCGCACCGCCGTCGAGAAGCTCACCGACGAACTCGCCTCGAGTCCCTGGTCGGCGCTGACCCCGAAGGAGACGGCCCGACTCGTGGAACTCCTCTTCCCGCCGGTCCTCGACATCGTCGGCGCCGGGATCCTCCCGACCCGGAGCACCCTGGGCATCGGCATGAAGTACGACTACGAGGGCTGACCCGCCGACCGCTCAGGCCACGTGCTCGCGGTAGCGCTCGATCACCTCCCGCAGCACCTCGGTACCGTCCCGGGCCCACAGCTCCGGGCTGAAGATCTCCACCTCCACCGGGCCCCGGTAGCCGGCCGCGTCGGCCAGCTGCCGGAAGCCCCGCAGGTCTATGGATCCGTCGCCGAGCTGCCCGCGCCCCAACAGCACGCCCTCGGGCAGGGGGGTCACCCAGTCGGCCACCTGGACGGACACGAGGCGCCCGGACCCGCCGGCCCGGAGCAGGTCGGCGGGCAACCGCTCGTCCCACCACAGGTGGTACGAATCGGCCACCACCCCCACCTGCTCCGCCGGGAACTGCTCGGCGATGTCCAGGGCTTGGCCGAGGGTGGAGACCACACAGCGGTCCGAGGCGAACATCGGATGCAGCGCCTCTATCCCCAGCCGTACCCCGTGCCCGGCCGCCCAAGGCGCCAACTCGCCCAGGATCCCGGCTATCCGTCCGCGTGCCCCCACCAGATCCCGGTCACCCGCGGGCAGCCCGCCCGAGACCAGGACCAGCGTGTCGGCACCCAGTTCGGCGGCCTCCTCCACCGCCCTGCGGTTGTCGTCCAGCGCGGCCGCCAAGCCGGCCGGATCGGCCGCGGTGAAGAACCCCCCGCGGCAGAGCGAACTGACACGCAGCCCGGCCCCGGCGACCAACTTCGCCGTCTCCCGCACCCCGAACCCGCGGACGGGTCCGCGCCACAGCCCGACGGCTCCCACTCCGGCCGCCACGCACCCGGCGACCAGCTCGGGCACCGACCACTGGCGGACCGTCTCCTGATTGAGGCTGAACCGCGCCGGCGCCGCGCTCATGACGACACCCCGTACACGGCGAGCAGCCGGCGCATCCGGTCCTCCGCGAGCTCGGGATCGGGGAACAGTCCCAGACCGTCGCCCAGCTCGTACGCCGTCGCCAGATGGGGGAGGGAGCGGGCCGACTGCAGCCCGCCCACCATCGTGAAGTGCTCCTGGTACCCGGCCAGCCAGGCCAGCAGGACCACGCCCGTCTTGTAGAAACGCGTCGGCGGGGCGAAGAGGTGTCTCGACAGGGGGACCGTCGGGTCCAGCAACTCCCGGAATCCGTCGGTGTCGCCCCGGTCGAGCGCGAGCGCTGCCCTGGCGGCGACCGGGGCTATCGGGTCGAAGATCCCCAGCAGCGCGTCGCCGGCCAGCTTCCCGTCCCCGGCGATCAGTTCGGGATAGTGGTAGTCATCGCCGGTGTAGCAGCGCACTCCGGCCGGCAGCCGGCGCCGGATGTCGATCTCCCGTTCCGCGTCCAGCAGCGACACCTTGATCCCCTCCACCTTCTCCGGACGATCAGTGATGATCTTCAGGAGGACGTCCGTGGCTGGGTCGAGGTCCGCATGGCCCCAGTAGCCGGCCAGCGCCGGGTCGAACACGGTCCCCAGCCAGTGCAGCACCACCGGCCGTGAGCTCTGCCGGAGCAGGCCGTCGTACACCTCCAGATAGTCCTCGGGGCCACGCGCCGCCGCGGCCAGGGCCCGCGAGGCCATCAGGACCGCCCCCGCCCCGCACGCCTCGATGTGCGCGAGCTGCTCCTCGTACGCCGCGGCGATCTCGGCGAGGGAGTACGCGCGGCCGGCCGCGAGCTGGTCCGTGCCCGCGCCGCAGACGATCCGGCCGCCCACCGCCCGGGCCTCGGCCGCCGACCGGCGGATGAGCGCAGCCGCCGTCGGCCAGTCCAGGCCCATGCCGCGCTGCGCGGTGTCCATGGCCTCGGCCACCCCGAGCCCTTGTGCCCACAGGCGGCGTCGGAAGGCCAGAGTGGCCTCCCAGTCGACCACCGGCCCGGCTTCGGCCGACGCGGCAAGCGGATCGGCGACGACGTGGGCGGCCGCGTAGAAGACGCGGCTGCGGCCCGGGCCGCAGGTGAGCGAGGGATACGGAGCGGTGTTCGGCCGGTGCAGGCGGAACCCGCCGTCGGCCGAGGGGAGTCGGATGCTCACAGCGTCACCTCCGGCACCGGCAGCCGCCGGCCCTCGGCCGAGGAGCGCAGGCCCAGCTCGGCGAGCTGTACTCCGCGCGCTCCGGCCAGGAGGTCCCACCACCAGGTCTCGTCGAGGGCGACGTGCCGTAGGAAGAGCTCCCATTGGGCCTTGAAGCCGTTGTCGGCGGGATCGTGGTCCGGTACCTCCTGCCACTGGGAGCGGAAGTCCTCGGTCTGCGGCAGATCGGGATTCCACACGGGCTTCGGTGTCGCCCCGCGGTGCTGGATCCGGCAACCGCGCAGCCCGGCGACGGCCGACCCGTGGGTGCCGTCCACCTGGAACTCGACCAGTTCGTCACGGTTTACCCGGACCGTCCAGGAGGAGTTGATCTGCGCGACCGCGCCGCCGTCCAGTTCGAAGATCCCGTACGCGGCGTCGTCGGCCGTGGCCTCGTACGGCTTGCCCGCCTCGTCCCAGCGGCGGCCGATGTGCGTGCGGGTGAGGGCCTGCACCGTGCGCACCCGGCCGAAGAGCTCGTGGAGCAGGTACTCCCAATGCGGGAACATGTCGGCGACGATGCCCCCGCCGTCCTGCGTGCGGTAGTTCCACGACGGCCGCTGCGCGGTCTGCCAGTCGCCCTCGAAGACCCAGTACCCGAACTCCCCGCGCACGGACAGGATCTCGCCGAAGAAGCCGCTCTCGATCAGCCGCCTCAGCTTGAGCAGCCCCGGGAGGAACAGCTTGTCCTGGACCACGCCGTGTTTGATCCCGGCGGCCGCAGCCAACCGGGCCAGGTCGAGAGAGGCTTCGAAGGTCAGGGCCGTCGGCTTCTCGCAGTAGACGTGCGCCCCCGCCCCTATGGCCTGGCGGACCGCCGCCTCGCGTGCCCCGGTGACCTGCGCGTCGAAATAGATCTCCACCTCCGGATCGGCCAGCACGGCCGCGAGGTCCGTGCTGATGTGCTCCAGGCCGTGCCGCTCGGCGATGGCCCGCAGGGCGGGTTCCCGGCGCCCCACGAGAACCGGCACCGGCCAGAGCGCCGTTCCGTCGCCGAGGTCGAGGCCGCCCTGCTCGCGCAGGGCGAGCAGAGAGCGGACCAGATGCTGCCGGTACCCCATGCGCCCGGTGACGCCGTTCATCGCGATCTTGATCGTCCTGCGCTCCATGGCTCCCCCTCCATCGACAGAAAGCGCTTTCTCTTCGATCAGGCTAGGGCGGCATTCATTGCCAGCGCAACACTCGTTCGAGTGATAGAAAGCGCTTGCTGAATCGGGCAGTATGGAGATCCAGACCCAGGATGAGACGATGACCCGGTTCCTGAAGGAGGGGTGCAGCATGGCGGTGACACTGGCCGAGGTCGCGGCGCAGGCGGGCGTATCGCCCGCCACGGTCTCGCGCGTACTGAACGGCGGATACCCGGTGGCCGGCTCCACCCGGACCCGGGTCGAGCGCGCCGTCGAGGAGCTCGGCTACGTCGCCAACGGCCCCGCCCGCGCCCTCGCGGCCGCCACCTCCGACCTCGTCGGCGTCCTCGTCCACGACGTCGCCGACAGCTTCTTCGGGATCCTCGCGGGCTCCCTGCAAGGAGCCCTGGCGCCCACCGGCCACACCGGAGGCCGCCGACTCGCCGTCGTCTGCAACACTGAAGGCGACCCCGCGGCCGAACTGGCCTACCTCACCCTGCTGGAGGGGCAGCGCGCCGGCGGGATCGTCCTCACCGGAGGCGCCGTCGAGGACCCCGAGCACACCGCCGCACTGGCCGCCCGCATCGCGCGGATGGCCGCCGGCGGAGCCCCCGTCGTCCTGTGCGGGCGGCCTCCGCTGCCCGTCCCCGCCGGACTGCCCGTCACCACCGTGATGTTCGACGACCACGGCGGCGCCTTCCGCCTCGCCGAACACCTGCTGGCACTCGGTCACCGTCGCATCGCCTATGTCGCCGGCCCCCAGGGCCTGAGCACCACCCGCGAGCGGTTCGCCGGACACCGCGCCGCCCTCCTGCGGCACGACCCCGACCTCCCCGAGGCCTGCGCCGCCCTCACCGTGCACGCCGCCTTCGAACGTTCCGCCGGCTACGACGCCACCAGGGAACTGCTCCGCCGCGGGGCCCCCTTTACCGCCGTCGCGGCCGCCAACGACACCATCGCCACCGGGGTCGCCGCCGCCCTGCGCGAGGAGGGGATGAGGATCCCCGAGGACGTGTCCGTCGCCGGTTTCGACGACCTGCCCTTCTGCGCGGACACCGCCCCCGCGCTCACCACCGTCCGGGTGCCCCTGCGCGAGGCGGGCGTGCTCGCCGCCCAGCTGGTCACCGGCCGCCGGCCGCAGCCACCGGGCGGAATCACCACGCTGCCCACCGAGCTGATGGTGCGCGCCTCCACCGCGCCGCCGTCGACCGAGGGGAGCCGTCCGTGAAGTACGCCTTCTCCACGCTCGGCCTGCCCGGCGCGCCGCTCGACCGCAGCGCGGCCCTCGCGGCCTCCCAAGGGTTCGACGGCCTCGAACTGCGCGCCCACCCCGAGGAACCGCTGCACCCCCACAGCACGGCCGGAGAGCGCGCCGCCGGACTGCGCACCCTCACCGCCGCAGGCGTCACCGCCCTCGCGGTCGCGGGGTACGCCAGGGTGGCCGCCCCCGGCACGGACGAGCCCGTCCTCGCCGAACTACGCGCCCTGATCCACCTCGCCGCCGATCTGGAGGCCCCGTACATCCGCGTCTTCCCAGGGGGCGCCGACCTGCCCGAGGAGGCCGCCGACGCCCACGCCGTGCGCCGCCTGCGCGCCGCGGCGCCGTTCGCCGAGCGGCACGGCGTGCGGATCCTGCTGGAGACCCACGACTCCCATCGCACCGCCGCCGCGGCCGCCCGAGTGCTCGACCGGGTCGCCCACCCGGCCGTGGGCGCCGTGTGGGACGTCCTGCACACCTGGCTCGCCGGCGAACACCCGGCCCGCTCCCGGCAGGCGCTGGCCGCGCACCTGGGCTACGTACAGGTGAAGGACGTGCGGTCAGCACAGGAGCTGACCCCGACGGGCCTCGGCACCGGGGTCCTCCCCCTCCCCGAAGCGGTCGCCGCCGCACCGACGGACGGCTGGCTCTGCTGGGAGTACGAGAAGCGCTGGTACCCGGACGCCGCCGACCTGCCCGAACAGCTCACGCGCGGCAGGGAGCACCTGCAGCGCCTGGTGGCCGGACAGGTCCCGGCAGACAGTCGGACGGCTGGTTCCGGCGGGCTGCACCCCCGACGCTGAACGGTCGACTCTCCCCAGCCGCCGACCCCGCCCCGCCCCGCCTGGCACGGCCCCGCCCGGCGCGAGCCCGCCCGGCCCGGCACGTGATGTGCCGGGCCGGGCAGGTGTTCAGAAGTCCCAGCTCTGGCTCCGCGCGCCGTTGCAGCTCCAGCTCACGAGGAGCTGGCCGATGTCCGGCCGTCCGGCCAGGATGTCGAGGCCCTTCCCGTTCACCCGGTTACGGATCTCGCTCCCGTTCCGGTACCACTTCTGGTGGAGGCCGCCGTTGCAGTCCCACATGCTCACCGAGCCCTGGTCACCCAGGTGGGGGCCATAGATCTCCAGGCACTTTCCGTTCATGTTGGAACGGATCTGCTCACCGTCCCAGTACCACTGCTGGTTGGTGCCGCCGTGGCAGTCCCACGTCACGGTGGAGGCCCCGTTCTCCTGGTGGAACATGAAGATGTCGGCGCACCTCCCGTTCAGGTTGGACTTGAGCAGCGGGGCCGCGGCGTACGCCGGCGAGCCCGTCAGAACAGGGCCGGCCAGCAGCCCGGTGACCGCCGCCAGCAGCATCAGTCGTCGCACGGACCTCATGTTTTCCCCTTCCCATCACGGTTGCGCGGTTGCGCTGGACCCTGTGTAGCCGCCGGTTGTTGTCCGGCGCCGGAGGGAGGGTTCCGGACATCAAAAGCTGGACACACACCACCCGACACGGCTGCGGAATGCCGCAGAAAGGAAGGCAATGCCACGCCCCGAACGCCCGCTCGACCCGGACTCCGGTCTTCTGACACACTTCGCGGCCGACCTACGGAAGCTGCGCGAGGCGGCGGGACGGCCGCCCTATCGGGCACTGGCGAAAAGGGCGCACTACTCGTCCACGACACTGTCGGACGCCGCGGGCGGGCACACGTTTCCGAGCCTGGCCGTCACGCTCGCCTACGTCGAGGCGTGCCAGGGCGACCGCCGCGCATGGGAAACCCGCTGGCACGCGGCCGCCGCCGAGATCGCCGCGAACGCACAGCGCGAGGAGCCCGGGGACACCACGCGGGAGAACCCGCCGTACGCGGGGCTGTCGGCGTTCCAGCCGGAAGACGCCGACCGGTTCTTCGGGCGCGAGCGCCTGACCGGCGAGCTGCTCGCGAAGGTGTACGACCGCCGCTTCCTGGCCGTCTTCGGGCCGTCCGGATCGGGGAAGTCCTCCTTGCTGCGGGCAGGGCTCGTCGCCCGCGCACGGGCGTCGGGATGGCCGGTGATGCTGTTCACGCCGCGTCCGCATCCCGTGGAGGAGTGCGCGATCCACCTGGCCGCGGCGACGGGAGAGGCACCCGGCGCCCTGGTGACCGAGCTGCTGGACGATCCGTTGGCACTGCACCTGCGCATCCGGCAGACCATGGTCGACCGCGCACCGGACGTCGACACCCTGATCGTCGTCGACCAGTTCGAGGAGGTCTTCACCCTCTGCCGGGACCGGGACGAACGCGAGGCGTTCATCGCCATGTTGCTCGCCGCGACCACGGCGGCGACCAGCCGAACCCGGGTGGTACTGGGCGTGCGCGCCGACTTCTACGGCCACTGCGTCCAGGACTCCCGGTTGGTGGAGGCGATCCGCGACGCGCAGATCGCGGTCGGTCCGATGAGCAGCCAGGAGCTGCGCGAGGCCATCACCCGGCTGGCCGTGCTGGCCGACTGCACGGTGACCGGCCCGCTGCAGGCCGCCGTGGTCGCGGACGCGACCGGTCAGCCAGGTGCGCTGCCCCTGGTCTCGCACGCGATGGTCGAGACCTGGCGCCGGAGCAGCGGCAGCCGCCTGACGCTGGAGGGGTACCTGGCGGCCGGCAGAATCCAGCACGCGCTCGCGCATACCGCGGGGGCCGCGTACGGGGCCCTCTCGCCGGTGCAGCAAGACCTCGCCAGGTCGCTTTTTCTGCGGCTGACCGCACTGGGCGATGGCACCGAGGACACCAGGCGCCGGATCACCAGGGACGAGCTGGACCCGAGTGCCGACACCGTCCACGTGCTCGAATCCCTGGCCCGGCAACGGCTCGTGACGCTGGACCAGGAAAGCGTTGAGATCACCCACGAGGCGATCATCCGCTGCTGGCCGAGGCTGCGCGGCTGGCTGACCGAAGACCGCGACCGGCTGCACCTGCACCGGCAGCTCACCGACGCGACCGCCGGCTGGGAGGCGCACGACCACGACCCGCACGCCCTCTACCGGGGTGCCCGCCTGGCCGCGGCGCTGGACCTGGCCGCCGCCGACGGCAGCCGGCTGACCTCCAGGGAACGGCGCTTCGTCGACGCGAGCCGGGAAGCGGAGGCCGCGAGATCGCGGCGGTCAGGCGGCGGACGGTACGCCTCCGGCAGCTGGTCACCCTGCTCACCGTGCTGATGGTCATCGCGGCGACCGCGGGCGGGCTGGCCGTGGACTCGCGCGACTCCGCCCTCCGGCAGCGCAACGTCGCCATCGCGCGGAAGGCCGCCGCCGACGCCGCCGAGGTGCGGCAGCACGACCCCGCGCTCGCGGCGCAGCTGAACCTGGCCGCGTACCGGCTGGCAGCCACCGGCGACGTCCGCGACCAGCTCATGAGCACGTTCGCGACGCCCTACACGAGCCCGCTCAGCGGCCACACCTCCGACGTCGTCTCGATCGCCTTCGCCGCGAAGAGCAGGGTCGTGGCCACGGCGAGCTGGGATCGCACGGCCCGGCTGTGGGACATCGGGGACGCCCACCACCCCGTACAACTGGCCGTCGTGCACCAGCCGGAGCGGCTCATGGCGGTGGCCTTCGACGGCGGTGGCCGCGTCCTCGCCACGGCGAGCGAACGCTCGGTGCGGCTGTGGGACGTGACGGACCGGCGTGCGCCCGCCGAGCTGAGCACGCTGCCGGACCAGCGGGCCGCGCCGACATGGGTGGCGTCCGGCCCGGGCGGCCTCATCGCCACCGGCCACACCGACGGTGCGGCGCGACTGTGGAACGTGCACGATCCCCGCCACCCGCGGCTGCTGGGCACCTTGCCCGGCCACTCCGGCACGGTCACCTCGGTGACCTTCAGCCCGGACGGGCGCACGGCGGCGACCACCGGCGACACCACCACCCGACTGTGGAATGTCGACGACCCAGCGGAGCCGCTGCTCCTCGACGTCCTGCGCGGCCACACCGATTCACCGTGACCTCGGCGGCCTTCAGTCCTGACGGCCGGACCCTGGCGACGGGGAGCTGGGACCGCACCGCGCGGGTCTGGGACATCGCCGCCGCCTGCAGTAGGAGCAGTAGCAGCGGCGGCGGTCGGCGAGCACAGCCACTGGCCGTCCTGCGCGGCCATCCCGCGATCGTCTGGTCGGTGGCGTTCAGCCCGGACGGCAGCACGCTCGTCTCCGTAGGCGGGACCACCCTGTTCTGGGACGTCGCCGCCCCGGCGGACCCGAAGCGGACCAGCATGCTTCAGAGCGGTTTCTACCAAGCCGTGTTCAGCCCCGACGGACGCCTGCTCGCCAACGCCGACAAGCTCCTGGACCTACGGGACCTGTCGCTCGCGACCCACGACGACGTGGTCACCTCCTTGGCGTTCGCCCCCGGCGGCCACCTGCTCGCCAGCCCCAGCTGGGACGGCACCGCACGGCTGTGGCAGGTGACCGGCGGCCGGGCCCTGTGGCCGTTGTCGGTCCTCCACGGACACACCAGGTTCGTCCGCTGTGTGGCGTTCAGCCCGGACGGGCGCATCCTCGTCACCGCCGGCGAGGACGGCACCGTCCGGGTGTGGGACGTGACCGATCCGCGGAAACCGCGGCTCGCCTCGGTACTCGCCCCTGACGGGGGTGAAGTCGCAGGCGCCGGCTTCGGCCCGGGCGGGCACCTGCTGGCCGTCTGGGCACAGGACACGGCCGGACTGTGGGACCTGACCGATCCTGGCAACCCCCGGCCGCTGAGCCGGATCGCCGAGGACGGGCCGCACGTCACGATGGCCTCGTTCCGGCCGGACGGCCGCACGCTGGTGACGAGCACCGGCGAGTCCGGTTCGCTGCGGTTCTGGGACATCAGCGAACCGCGCAACCCCCGGGAACGGCCGTCGCCGTTCCGCTCCGAACCCCTGACCGGCGGCGTCTTCAGCGCCGACGACCGGAGATTGGCCGCCTTCCACCGCACGGACAAGACGGTCTGGCTGATCGACGTCAGCGACATCGACCGCCCGGCGAAGGTGGCCCAGCTGCCGGCTTCCGGGTCCTGGCTCTACACCCTGACCTTCGACGCGGACGGCCGCAGGCTGGCGGCCGGCGCCGGGGACAGCAAGGCGCTGCTGTGGGACCTGAGCGGTGAGGCCACCCCCGCCGTCCTCACCGGTCACTCGAACCCCGTACCGGCCGTGGCCTTCAGCCCGGACGGCACCACCCTGGCCACCGGCGGCAACGACTTCACGATCCGGCTGCGGGACACCGGCCTGGACGCGGTCGCCACCCGCATCTGCGACAGCGCGTACCCCCGGATCACCAGAACCCAATGGGCGCAGTACTTCACGGCGGTCGACTTCAACCCGCCCTGCCCCGCCACGTGACAGCCGTCTCAGGTACGCCCCAGCGGCCGGGGTTCGTGGCTGTCATCGGCGGTGCCCAGAGGCGTGGGGAATTGTGAATAGGGTGACCCCATGTCTGTCACGTTGAGCTCCTCGAAGGCCGCTGCCGCACTCCGTACGTCGGCACGGGTTTCCGCCGAGTTGCTGGTGGTCCTGGTCATGGCGGCGGCGGCCCTGTGGATTCTGAGCCGGATGTGGTCGGTCGTCTGGCCGCTCATAGTCGCCCTGTTCCTCACCACCCTGACCTGGCCCGTCGCCGACTTCCTGCGCCGGCGCGGGTGGCGGCCCGCCCTTGCCGCCTCCACGGTGACCGTGCTGTTCCTCCTCCTGGCCGCGGGCATCGCGGCGCTGATCGCCGTACCCGTGGCCTCCCAGTCGGGCGAACTGGTCGACGGCGTGTCCGAGGGCATCCAACGACTGCGCGAGTGGGCGGCCGGGCCGCCGCTGAACATCGGCGACGAGCAGATCACCGGCGCGTCCGACGCCGCGATCGACCGCCTCCAGAACAGCGTCGGCAGCGCGGTCTCCACCGTCGTCACGGGCGTGAGCACCGTCTTCAACGGCCTGGTCACCGCCGTCCTGGCGCTCTTCCTGATGTTCTTCTTCCTCAAGGACGGCCCCCGCTTCCTGCCGTGGCTCACCCGCCAACTCCCCGGCCGGCTCGCCACCGACATCCCGGTCGTGGCCGCGCGCAGCTGGCAGACCCTGGGGTCGTTCGTCCGGTCCCAGGCCTTCGTCGGCCTCCTCGACGCCGTTTTCATCGGCCTGGGCCTGTGGATCGTGGGTGTACCCCTCGTGCTGCCGCTGGCCGTTCTGACCTTCGTCTCCGCCTTCGTACCGATCGTGGGAGCCCTGTTCGCCGGCCTGGTGGCGGTGCTCATCGCGCTGGTGTCGAACGGCCTGACGGACGCGCTGATCGTGCTGGCCATCATCGTCGCGGTGCAGCAGCTCGAGGGAAACGTGTTCCAGCCCATGATCCAGAGCCGCAGTCTCGGTCTCCACGCGGCGGTGGTCCTGTTGGCGGTGACGCTGGGCGGCAGCCTGGCCGGCGTCGTGGGCAGCCTGCTGGCCGTACCGGCGGCCGCACTCGTCGCCGTCGTCTGGAACTACCTGCGCGACCAGCTCGCCGAACCACCGCGCGAGCCGGACGCGGACGCACCGCTTCCCACCGCTCCCGCACCGTCGTAGGGCGGGGACGGGTCGGGTTCCGGCGGGCTGCCCTCCGTCGCCGGGACCGTGCACCATCCGGTGTCAGCGGCGGCTGTTACGGTCCGGCCATGACGTGCCCCGACGACGTGCTCACCGTCCTGCGCCGGCGTCCGGATCTGGCGAGGGTGGCTGCAGGATCCTTCGGTTTTGATCTCGACAGCGCCGAGCACGTGGAAGAGGTCCGTCTGGCCAACGGAGCGCCGTTGAGGGCCGTGGCGGGTGACGACACCGGCGGAACCTACTTCACGTGTGCCGACGGGGCTGTGCTCTACGCGAGTTCCGAAGGCGCAGCGGGCCTCATCGGCGCGTGCATGGACGAGGCTCTGGAGATCCTCTTCGGTCTGCCGGGCTGGCACGACCACATCGGACTCGACCTCGCGACCGATGACGACGACGAAGCGCTGGAGGCGGTGTTCGCGCGGGTCGAGGACGAGATGCGGAGCTGCCACCCCGAGCTGGACGCTGACCGCGGCAGGCTGCTCAGCGGGCTGGGGCTGCGCCGGCGACCTAAGCGGGAGCTGCTGCGGAGGCTCCAGGAATCCCTCCTGCGGACCGAGCCGGAGTTCCTGCTGCTGAGTGCGGACGAAGGCTGCGCGTACGAGTTGCTGGACGTCTTCCGCGTCCGCCGCTCCGGCAGGCGGTCCTCGCTCCCGGCCGGGCCGATCTGGCCCGGATGCGGGCTGACCGCGACTGCTGGGGCGTGGTGGCGAACGACCCGGTGCGACGGGCCACCGTCCTGCGCGCAGCCCAGTACGACCGGCGGCCGGGGGACCCGCAGCTTCTGCGCGTGCTCCTACGGCACGAGGTCCGCCGCGGCCCCACCGAGGAGCTCCGCCTCGCCGCCGTCCTGCTCGCCCTCCACGGCAGGACGGCGGACCACGCTCTGCTGCAGTCCCTGCGGGCGGCCGAGCCCGATGTCCGCTTCCTGCTCGGCGGATTCCCCGATTCCGCACGGGGGCTCACCCAGTGGGCGGCCGACTTCGACTGGTCGCACTACGGCCAGGATCCCCGCGACGAGACCGACCTCACCTGGACGGCGCTGGCCCGCCGCCAGGGGCAGACCGAGCCGGCCCGTGCCGCGCTCATACGCATCCTCGACGACACGGGTCCCCGGGACGGCGCCCTCCTCGGCTCTCTTGTCCACGAGTTCACAGCCCTCGAAGACCTCGGGCAGGCGATCCGTGCACGCCGCCTGCACGCGTCCCTGGAGGACGACACCGGCCGGCGCGGGGCGGCCCTTGTCGACCTTGCCTCTTTGCAACGCCGTCACGGGGAGGTGGAGGCGGCCTGGCGGTCCCTCCAACAGGCGGTCGCGGTACTCGACGGGCCGTCGCCGCTGCCGCCCACCGATCAGTTGGCGTTCGATCTCGATCTCGGTCTACCGCAAGCGCCCTGTCAGAGCGTCACCTGGCGGGGGCTGGGCCTGGGGATGACGGTCGCCGAGGAGCACTTCCTCATCAGCCAGGCCGCCGTGCCGCTCGGTCTTCACGAGGTGGCCCGGGCCGCACTCCGGTCGGGGAACGCCCTGCTCGACGGTCTATCCCACCCCACCGGGAATCTGCGTCGCGCCGCGGAGGCCGCGCAGATGCTTGCAGCGCCCCGCTGAAGCCGCCCGGGCCCAGGTCGGCCAGGAGCGCCCCCTGCGGCTGATCGCCGAAGCTGACCAGGCCTTCCACGTGTGGACCGGGTCCGCGGTGCACGCCTGCGTGAAGCGGGCCTCGGCGCCGAGCTCCCGCCAGCCAGGGTCGTAGGTGACGCCCCGTGGAGTGGGCCGAGTGGTTCCGGACAGGTTTTCGAGGGCGCGGGCGCCGCTGAGAGGCGCGGAGGCCATGGTTCTGCCCGGTATCGCGGGAGGAGCGCGTGGCCGGTATTGGAGGGAATGTTCTGCATATGCGGATCTCGGGCAGCTCGGCAGCACCTCCGTACGCTACGGTAACTTAACTGTCCGTTACTTTCCGGACACCCCTTGAATCCCATGCCGACCACCGCCCTGGCACTCCCATGCCCCGGCGGACCGCAACGGAGAGCGACACGCATGAGCGCCACCGCGTACAGCCGAATAGAAGCCTTAGGCAGCTTCCTTCCGGCAGCAGTCCAGACCACCCCCCAACTCGCCGCCCTGGTCCCGGGGCTGGGGGAGGTGGACATCGAGAAGATCACCGGGATCGCCGAGCGGCGCGTCTACGCCCCCGAACCGGCCGCCGGCGAGGACTCGTTCGGGATGGCCCTGGCCGCAGCCCGGGACGCGCTGGAATCCTCCCGCCACCGGGCCGCCGACCTCGACATCGTCATCTCCGCCTCGATCACCCGGTTCAAGGACGGCAGCCGCTTCACCTTCGAACCTTCCTTCGCCGCGATGCTGGCCAGAGAGCTGGGTGCCCGCTCCGCCATCCACTTCGACGTCTCCAACGCCTGCGCCGGAATGATGACCGGCGTGTGGCTGCTCGACCGCATGATCCGCTCCGGCGCCGTGCGTCGTGGCCTGGTCGTCAGCGGCGAGCAGGCCACCCGCGTCGCGCAGACCGCCGCTCGCGAGATGACCGACTCCTACGACCCGCAGTTCGCCTCGCTCTCCGTCGGGGACTCGGCGTCCGCCGTCGTCCTCGACGAGTCCGTCGACGCCGCCGACCGCATCCACTACGTCGAGCTGATGACCTGCTCCGAGTACTCCCACCTGTGCATGGGCATGCCCAGCGACCGCACCCCGGGCATCGCTCTCTACACGGACAACAAGAAGATGCACGACCGCGACAGGCTCAAGCTGTGGCCACGCTTCCACGGGGACTTCCTGGCCAAGAGGGGCCGGTCGTTCGCCGGTGAGGATTTCGACTACGTCATCCAGCACCAGGTCGGCACCCGTTTCATCGACTACGCCAACCAGACGGCCGAGGCCGAATTCGCCGCCCCCATGCCGGCCTCCCTCTCTGTGGTCGAGCGCTACGGAAACACCGCCACGACCTCGCACTTCCTGACGCTGTGCGAGCACCTCAGGGCGGGCGGCGACCGCCCCGGAGCCACGTACCTGCTGGTGCCGGCCGCCTCCGGAGTGGTCACCGGAGCCCTGTCCGCGACGCTCACGAACGTGGGGGTCTGAGCCATGGCCGTGGTCATCACAGCAGCCGGCACCGCCCTGCCCGACTCGTCCGCCCCGACCTCCGTCGTGAACCTCGCGGGCCGGGCCGCCCGCGGCGCCCTGGCCCGGGCTCGGGTGTCCGCCTCCTCGATCGGCGTACTCGTCAACGTCGGCGTCTACCGCGAGCACAACACCTTCGAACCGGCCATGTCGGCCCTGGTCCAGAAGGAGGTCGGCATCAACCGCGACTACATCGCCGACCCCGAACCGGCCGCCGGATTCTCCTTCGACCTGATGAACGGAGCCTGCGGCGTCCTCAACGCCGTCCAGGTGGGCCAGGCCCTGCTGGCAACCGGAAGCACCGAGCGGTTGCTGATCACCGCTGCCGACGTCCACCCCGGCGGCGACGCGGACCACGACACCGGTTACCCGTACGCGGACCTGGCCGGAGCCCTCCTGCTGGAGCGCAGCGCCGACCCCCGCGCCGGGTTCGGCCCGGTACGCCACTACACCGCCGACCGGCCCACCGACGTCGAGGGTCACCTCGACACCGACACCATGGGCCGGCACGGGCGGACCACGATCACCGTCCGCCGCGCGCCGGGCCACGCCGAGCGGCGGAGCGAATTCGCGGCGACCGTCGCCGCCGACTACGCGCGGGACATGGGCCTCGACCTCGACCGGACGTGGGTGATCGGCCCGTGCGCGACCGCTGACGACGCGGGGGTGCGGGGCGAGCCGCACACCGCCGCGCCGGTGCTCGGCTACCTCCGGGCGATGGACGTCGTACGTCGCGACGACTACGAGCAGTTCCTGTTCGTGTCGGTCGGCGCCGGCCCCAGCGCCGCGTGCGCCCTCTACCGGCCCGAGGGGTGGTGAGCTCCGTGCCGCAGACGACCTCCACCGGCCGGGGCCCTGCCGCGGCGCAACCGGCCCCCGACACGGACAGCGTCGCCGGATGGCTCGAGCGGAACGCCCGCGCCTTTCCCGACAAGCCCGCAGTCATCCACCCCGACGGACGCGCCCCCGGCGGCTACGGCACCCTCACCTACGGCGCGTTGCAGCAGACGGTCGAGGAACTGGCCCACGGACTGCGGAGCGCCGGGATCACCCGGGCCACCAAGACGGTGCTGATGGCCCCACCCGGGCCGGAGCTGTTCGCCCTGTGCTTCGCACTGTTCCGCGTCGGGGCCGTGCCCGTCGTCGTGGATCCCGGCATGGGAGTGCGGCGCATGCTCCACTGTTACCGCGCCGTGGGCGCCGAGGCGTTCATCGGGCCGCCCCTCGCCCAGCTCGTGCGCGTCCTGGGGCGCCGTACCTTCGCCGGGGTACGCGTGCCCGTCACCCTGGGACGGCGCCGGCTCGGCCGCGGCCACACGCTGGCCGCGCTGCGCGCCACCCCCGCCACCGGCCGTACGGACGCGGCGGCCCCGATCGGCGGGGACGACCTGCTGATGATCGGCTTCACCACCGGAAGCACGGGCCCCGCCAAGGGAGTCGAGTACACCCACCGCATGGCGTTGTCCATCGCCCGGCAGATAGAAGCCGTACACGGCCGCACCCGCGACGACGTCTCCCTGGTCACCCTGCCCTTCTACGGAGTGCTCGACCTCGTCTACGGATCCACCCTGGTCCTCGCGCCGCTGGCCCCCGCCCGGGTCGCCCAGGCGGACCCGACGCTGCTCGTGGACGCGCTGGAACGATTCCGCGTCACTACGATGTTCGCCTCGCCCGCCCTCCTGCGGAACCTCGCCGGACACCTCACAGGCACCGCGCGCGGCCGCCACCCCTTGCCCGACCTGCGCTGCGTCGTCTCCGGCGGAGCCCCCGTGCCCGACGCGGTCGTGGCCACGCTGCGCCGCGTACTCGATGAGAAGGCGAAGATCCATGTGACGTACGGGGCCACGGAGGTACTGCCGATCACCTCGATCGAAGCGGCCGAGATCCTCGGCGACGACGACGCCGAAACCAGCCGCGAAGACGGCGGTACCGCCGCCGGCGCCGCCGCGGGCGAGGGGACCTGTGTCGGCCGGCCCGTCCCCGGCACCCGCGTGACCATCGCTCCCGTCACCGACGGCCCCCTCGCCCGCCTGGACTCCCCGACCGGCCTGCCTGCCGGGTGCGTCGGCGAGATCCTGGTCCACGGCGACTCCGTCAGCCGCCGCTACCACCAGGCACCCCAATCGGACGCCGCGCACAAGGTGACCGAGGACCGCCCCGGCGGCGAAGACCCCCGAACCTGGCACCGGACCGGCGACCTCGGCCATCTCGACGCCGAAGGACGGCTGTGGTTCTGCGGGCGCGCCGCGCAGCGGGTCCGCACCGCCGACCGCGACCTGCACACCGTGCGCTGCGAGGGAGTCTTCAACGCCCACCCCCTGGTCCGGCGCACCGCTCTGGTCGGCATCGGCCCGGCCGGAGCGAAGCGGCCCGTCATCTGTGTGGAGACCGAGGTCGGGGCGGACGGGGCGGCGCTCGACGAGAGCGCGTGGACGGAGCTGGTCGCCGAGCTGCGCACGATGGCCGAGGCACACACCCCGACCAGCGGCCTCCAGGAGTTCCTGCGCCACCCCGGCTTCCCCGTGGACATCCGGCACAATGCCAAGATCGGCCGCGAGGAGCTGGCCCGCTGGGCCGAGCGCCGGCAGGTACGAACCGCGACGTCCCCGGGTCGGCGAGCGGTCCGGATCGTGCCGCTCGCGGGATGGGCGTACCTCATGGCCGGCGCGGCCTGGGCTGCGGCCGGAGGAGCCCCCGACCTCCCGGTGCTGCGGTGGATCTGGTGGGCCGACGCCTTCCTCAGCATCGGCGTGCACGCCGCGCAGATCCCGTTCGCGCTGCCGCGCGGCCGAGCGGCCGGACACGGGACCGCCTCGGTGGTCGGGCGCACCATGCTCTACGGCGCGACCTGGTGGCGGGCGCTGTGAAGATCCTGGTCACCGGAGCATCCGGATTCCTGGGCGGTCACCTGGTCGACGGCGCCCTGCGCCAGGGCCATCGGGTCCGCGCCCTCGTACGGCCCGGCAGTGATGCCGTACGGCTGCACTCCCTGCCCGGCGTCGAGGTCGTCACCGGCGACCTCACCGACGACGGTTCGCTCGGGCGGGCGGCACAGGGCTGCGACGCGGTCCTGCACAGCGCGGCCCGCGTGGTCGACCACGGCAGCCGTGCGCAGTTCGAGGCCGCCAACGTCACCGGCACGCGGCGGCTGCTGGCGGCAGCGCGGTCGGCGGGGGCGCGGCGGTTCGTGTTCGTGTCCAGCCCGAGCGCGCTGATGCGGGTACGGGAGGGCGACCGTCTCGGCATCGACGAGAGCACCCCGTACCCGGATCGGTGGTTCAACCCCTATTGCGAGACGAAGGCGATCGCCGAACAGTACGTACGGGCGGCCGACGAACCGGACTTCACCACCTGCGCCGTACGGCCGCGCGCCATCTGGGGGCCGCGCGACCACGCCGGATTCCTGCCGCGCACGGTCGGCGCCCTGCGCGCGGGCCGACTGCCCGACCTGTCGGGCGGCAAACGGGTGCTGGTCTCGCTCTGCCACGTCGACAACGCGGTGGACGCCTGTATGCGGGCCGCGCTCGCCCCCGCCGAGCGGGTCCGCGGCAAGGCCTACTTCGTCGTGGACCGCGAAGAGACCGACCTGTGGCCGTTCCTGGCCCGGGTCGGCGCCCTCTTCGACTGCCCGCCGCCCGCTCCGCGCATCCCGCTCGTCCTCGGCCGCGCGATGGCCGCGGCGGTCGAGACGGGCCGCCACCTGCGCCGCCGGTCCGCGGGCAGCGGCAGCGGCCCGGGAGCCGGTACCGATGCGGCTGCGCCCCTGAGCCGCTACATGATGGCGCTGCTGACCCGCTCGGCGACGTACGAGACCAGGGCCGCCCGCCACGACCTCGGCTACGCGGCTCCGCGGACCCAAGCCGAAGGGCTGCGAGGACTGCGGGAGTGGGTCACGGCGGTGGGCGGCATCGCGGCCTGGACCGCCGGCCCGGCCGCCTGGACCGGCGCCACCGCAGCGGACGGCCCCGCACCCGACCCCACCGCACAAGGGAGCACGCACTCATGACGTCCCATCAGGTCGGTTCCGGCGCCCGTGCCGGGGCCCGTGACGCGGCCCGTGCCGGCGCCGACACCCGCTACCGGCGGCCCGTCTCGCCCACCGAACGCCTCTACCTCTCCGCCGGTGACGCCCGCGGCACCATGGCCCTGCGCATCGTCGTCGAGGGCAACGGCGCACCCGAAGCCGAGCACCTCCAGGCGGCCCTGGTACGCGCCGCCGCGTCCTGCCCGGGGTCGCGGCTCGTGCGTACCGGGGCGATGTGGAGGGCCGGAGGACCGCTGCCGCGGGTGCGCTACGACGCACCGCGCGCCGGTGCGTACGCCGACTCGGCGCCGGGAACCGTCGAGCTGCCCGCCCGGCCGTCGCGGCGGGCGGAGCCGCCGGGCTGCGAGGTACTGGTCGTGCCCGGCCTCGACGGGAAGGCGACCACCACCGTCGTCTTCAGTGCCTCGCACGCCGTGATGGACGGTCACGGCGCCCTGACCTGGGTACGGGAGGTCTTCCGGGCCCTGCGCGGCGAGCCCGCCCGGCCCGCGCTCGACGCGGACACCGACGCCGGTCTGCTGCGCCGGCTCGGCAGCACCGGACCGCGGCCCACCCCGAGTCCTCCCCGCCGCTCCCCGCTCGGCACGGGCAGCGGCGACGGCCGCCCGCTCCGGACGCTGTGGCTGCGCCGCACCCTGCCCGGCCGCCATCCCGCGCTCACCGCCCGCCTCGCCCAGGCACTGACCGACGCCGCACGGTTCGACACCCGTGTGATGGTCCCCGTCGACCTGCGCCGCCACTGCCCCGGGATCGAGGCCACGGGCAACCTGAGTCTGCCCCTCTTCCTGGACCTGCGGCCGGGCACGGACTGGACGGCCGCGCACACCCGCCTGCTGACCGCCCTCGCCGAGGGCCGCGAACTCGCCGCCGGGTTCGAGACGGCCCTCGCGCCACTGCCGCTGCCCGTGACCGCCGGTCTGCTGCGCGGCGCCCAGGCCGTGGCTTCACGTACCGACCGGCACCTCGCCTCGGCCGTCGTCTCCCATCTCGGCCGCCTGGACCCGGCGGAACTCTCCGGCGGCGGCTTCACGGCGTCCACGGCCTACGCGCTGCCGGTGCATGCCCCACTGGTCCCGCTCTCCCTCGTCGCCGCCGAGAGCGGAACGGCGACCGAGATCACGCTCGGCGTCCGCGGCGGGGGCCGGGACCTCCCGGCACGCGCCGCGGAGTTGCTGGACACGGTCCTGGCCGGCTTCGAGGCCGAGGGCACGGCCGAGACGGTCCGCCGGGCCGGGCCGGCTGCCGAAGCGGGCGGCGTGCTCGCGGTGTCGGGTGAAGCCCGGTCGGCGACGCCGGCGCGAGCGTGCCCGGGCGCCGCAACCGGCTCCGGCGCGGCCGCCGAGCCCACCGTCGTGGACGCCTTCCGCGCCCAAGCCGCCCGCACCCCCGACGCTCCCGCGCTCGACGGACCCGAGGGCGTGGTCACGTACGCCGAACTCGACAGGCGCTCCGACGTGGTCGCGGCCTCGCTCGCGCGGCGCGGCACAGGGCGCGAGGACCTGGTGGGGCTGGTCGTCGACCGCACGGCCGCCGGAGTGTGCGCCCTGTGGGGCATCCTCAAGGCGGGCGCCGCCTACGTGCCGCTCGACCCCGGTCATCCCGGTGCGCGGATCGGAGAGATCCTCCAAGGGGCTGCCGTCACCCTCTGCCTGACCGAACGACGTCGGGCCGAGGAACTCTCCTCCTTCGTGCCCGGGACCCTGCTCGCCGTCGAGGACCTCCTCGACGCTCCGGCCCCTGCCCCCGGCCTTGGCCCCGGCTCCGACGCAGGCGCGGAGGAGGACGCCTGCGAGGTGCGCGCCGCCGGCCCCGCCGACGCGGCGGAAGTGCGGCCCGCGGACCTCGCGTACGTCATCCACACCTCCGGTTCCACCGGCCGCCCCAAGGGCGTGCAGATCGAGCACGGAAGCCTCATGGGATTCGTCCGCTGGATGACCGACGTCTGCCGGGTCACCGGTCGTACCCGCTTCGGCTTCACCTCCTCCTACGCCTTCGACATCTCGTGCTTCCCCCTCTACCTGCCGCTGCTCGCAGGCGGTACGGCCGTCCTCGCACCCGGTGCGCCGTCACCCGCCGCCCTGCGCGAGCTCGTCGCCGAGCACCGCGCGGACACCCTTGCGCTCACGCCCTCGCACCTCGCCCTCCTCGGCGCCGCGGGCAGCGGTCCCACGCCCGGCCTGCGGACCCTGCTGCTGGGCGGCGAGCCCCTCACCCCCACCGCCGTACGCTCCGCACACGCCGCTTTCGGGGCTGACTGCCGCGTGATCAACGCGTACGGACCCACCGAGGCGACCGTCGCCGTGCTCGCCCACACCGTGGACGGCAGCGAGCTCGGCGCCACCGTCCCGATCGGCCTCCCGGGCCCGTACGCCCGGGTCGACCTCGTCGCCGACGACGGGATCATCGGCAGCGGACCCGCCGACACGGGCCGCACCGGCGAGATCGTCGTACGCGGGGTCCAGGTGGCCCGCGGCTATCTCGGGCCGTCCGACGGCCGTCCCTCACCCTTCACCACCGGCCCCGACGGCGTCCGCGCCTATCGCACCGGTGACCTCGGACGCCGACTGGCCGACGGAGCCGTCGAGTTCGTCGGGCGCATCGACGAGCAGGTGAAGATCGCCGGGCACCGCGTCGACCCCGCCGAGGTCGTCGCCGCCCTCGAAGCGCACACGGCCGTCCACCGCGCCGTCGTCATGCCCCGCCGCCGCCCGCACTCCACGGCGGCCGTGCTCTGTGCGTACGTACTGCCGGACCGCACCGCCCGCTCCGCGGTACGCGAGGATCTGGCCGGCGCCCTGCGGGCCGAGCTGACCCGGACCCTTCCCGCGTACCTCGTCCCCGCCCATGTCGTCCTGATCGACACACTGCCCAGTACGGTCGGCGGCAAGACCGATCTCGCCGCCCTACCGGATCCCTTCGTCCACACCACGCCGGCCGCGCCCCCGTCCGGCAGCCTGGAGGCGCGGGTCAGGCAGCACTGGGCGGAGATCCTCGGCGTCGACGGCGCCCTGCTGTCGGCGGACTCCGACTTCCACGCCCTCGGCGGTGATTCCCTCGCCCTCGTCGAGATGCTCACCGCCGTCTCCTCGGACCTGTTGACCCCAGGCCAGGCCCAGCGGTTCACCGGCCGTCTCGACTGCCTCGTACGGAACCTGACGCTCGAACAGGTCTGCGCCCATCTGACCGCCGCCCGTGAGGAGTCCGACGCATGATCTTCGTCGGAGAGGGAGCCCTGCTCCGCCGCGCCGTCACCCACGCGGCCACCCGCGGCCACCCGGTCGACCTGGTCTGCTCCGCCGACCCGCTGGACGCCGCGGCCGCCGACGCACCCCACCTCGCGGCGGCGGACGTCAACGCCCACGCCGGCACCCTGGCCGGGGCCTGCACCGACGGCATCGTCTGGTCGCTCAACAACCGGCAGATCTTCCGCGAGCCCCTGCTCCGCGCCGACGGCCTGCGCATCCTCAACGTCCACAACGGCCTGCTGCCGCGGCACCGCGGACTGCCCTCCGTAGCCGTCCTGTTCGCCCTGCTGCACGGCGACACGGAGTACGGCGCCACCGTCCACGAGGTTGACGCCGGCATCGACACCGGTCCGGTCCTGGCCGAACACCGCTTCCCCGTGGGGCCCGAGGACCGCTACCACCAGGTCATGCTCCGCGGGATCCGCGCCTGCCACGCCCTGTTCGAGCAGATCCTCCCTTCGGTCGCCGCCGGAACCGCCCACCCCGCACGCGCCGCGACGGCGGAACCGTCCGCGTACTACGGCCTGCGCGCCCTGGACCGGCTCGGCGCCTATCGCGACCACCCCGCCTACGCCCGCGCCACCGACCTCGGCCCCTTCTCCGTCCATGCGCACGAGGTGACGAGGGCGCTGCTCGCATGCGGTGCGGACACGACCGCCGCGGGACTTCGCGGCCGCGCGGATCCGGTCGATCCGCTCACGGAGCGCCGTCGCGATTCCTGATCACGCCCCGCGTCGCAGCCGTACGACGCGTGGCGTGCGGGAAGCGACCGGCGCGCGCGTCATCCGGGCCCGCGGGCCCGTCCAGCCCTGGCCGGCCCGCCCGAAAAACGGCGAAGCCCGTCCTTCCGTGCAGGAAGGACGGGCGCCGGGAGCCGCGTCATCCGTCGTCGGCGTCCTCGGCCTCCCAGCGCAGCAGTTCGCCCGGCTGGCAGTCGAGCACCTCGCAGAGCGCGGCGAGCGTCGCGAAGCGCACGGCCTTGGCGCGGCCGTTCTTCAGTACGGCCAGGTTGGCGGGGGTGATCCCCACGCGCTCCGCGAGCTCGCCCACGGACATCTTCCGCCTGGCCAGCATCACGTCGATGTCGACGGCGATCGGCATCAGATGACCTCGTCCAACTCGGCCTGCATCTGCGACGCTTCGACGTCGCGGGCGACGGCCTGGGCGAGCAGCATCCGCAGGACGAGGACGATGAGCGCGACCCCGAGGATGGCCAGGCCGACCCCGCCCATGATGACGGTGACGCCCGGGTCCTCCCGCTGGCCCGGCGCGTTGACGGCCGTGACCGCGAACCACAGGAGGGCAGCTCCCACGATCGCGCCGATCACGCCGTCCACGTAGCGGAAGGCGGCATGGGAGAACACCGTTCCCCGCCGCACCATGGTCACCAGCCGCCACACGCAGACGACGGCGACCTGGGCCGACACCATGCCCAGGATCGTGATCACGCGCAGCGGGGTCAGCGGGACCGAACCGTCTTCCGGGTCGTCACCGCTGACCAGCGTCCACACCATTCCTGCCTGTACGCACACGGTGCCGGTGAGCACCACCACGAGCACGGCGCGCAGCGCACGCACTGTCAGCTTCCCCACGACCCCTCCTTCCATCGAGTTACGATGGAAATCTATCGAATCTCGATAGGTGGGGCAAGGGGTGGGGGCGCGCGACGGGCGACCGGGAGACGGCGCCCCGTCCCCGTCCCCTCAGGCGGCGCCGGTCCGCGCGGTCTCCACGGCCTCGGCGCCGTCGGTCGACTGGGCGGCGGCCGGCCGCGGCGTGCGGACGAGCGGGATCGTCGCGCACGCGGCGAGGAGGGCGGCCGCGGCGACCGCGTACCAGCCGTGCCGGAAGGCGGCGACCGTGTGTCCGGGGCCCGCGGTGCCGAGGACGCCGACCAGGATCGCGACGCCGAGGACCGCGCCGATCTGGCGGCCCATCGACGTGATGGCCGAGCCGGTGGCGAAGCGGGCCGGCGGCAGGGCGGCCGCCGACACCCCGGTCAGGACCGGGAGCGTCATGCCGACGCCGAGGCCGGTCAGCATCATGCCGGGCAGGAGCGAGGCCGCGTAGGCCGAGCCGGTGTCGAGCGTCGCGGCCCACCACAGGATGCCGGCGGCGAACACGACGGATCCCGCCAGCGCGATGCGGCCCGCACCGAATCGGGCGACGGCGGGTCCGATCCGCAAGGCGACGGGCGGCACCAGCAGGGGTCCCGGCGCGATGGCGAAACCGGTGCGCAGAGCCGAGTAGCCCCACACGCCCTGGCACCACAGCACCGCGCCGAGCAGCATTCCGGCGAACGCGATGGTGAACAGCGTCAGGGCGGCCGCGGCGGAGGCGAACGCCGGGACCCGGAGCAGCGGCAGCTCGACGATGGGCACGGGGTGGCGGGCCGATCGCAGGACGAACCAGACGCCGAGCAGCACCGCGGCGGCCAGGCCGCCGAGGGTGCGGGCGCTCGCCCAACCCCAGTCAGGAGCCTTGATCAGGGCGAGCGCGAGCGTGGCGATCGATGCGGTGAGCAGGGCGGCGCCGAACAGGTCGGGCAGCGGGCTCTTCTCCGTCCCGGCGCGTCCGGGCGACGGCAGCACCCTGACGCCGAGCGCGAACGCCGCGATCCCCACCGGCACGTTGACGATGAACACCCAGTGCCATCCGGCCTCGACCAGCAGCCCGCCGGCCACCGGCCCGAGCCCGGCGGCGATCCCGCCGATCGACGCCCAGGCGCGCACTGCCCCGGCGCGCTTCTCGGGGGCCGTCGTGTCGAGCAGCAGCGCGAGCGAGGTCGGCATCAGCAGCGCAGCGCCGGCGGCCTGTACGAGCCGTGCCGCGACCAGCGTCCCGACGTTGGGAGCGAGGGCGCAGCCGACCGAGGCGAGGGTGAACACGGCCAAGCCGGTCAGGAAGACCGACTTGTGGCCGGAACGGTCGGCGACGCGGCCCGCGACCACGAGGAGCGCGGCGAAGACGATCGCGTAGCCGTTGAGGACCCAGGAGAGGGAGCCGAGGCCGCTGCCGCCGAACGAGTGGCCGATCGCCGGGAGGGCCGCGTTGACGATGAAGAGGTCGAGGTTCGACATGAAGACGGCGGCCGCGACGGTCGCGAACACGGCTCGGGACGCCATGGGTCGGTTTGAAATTCCAACTGTCATGGACCGGAGGCTAGCCGGGCAGGTTTGAAAACACAATGGACTCGCGAGAGGATGGGGCCGTGACCTCGAACGCGAAGCAGGACGAGAACTCGGTTCCGCACCCCGAAGTGCCTGGTCGGCCGTGCTCTGCGGCCGCCGCGCTGCAACTCGTCGGTGAACGCTGGGCCCTCCTGGCGATCCGCGAGATCTTCTACGGCAACCAGCGCTTCGACCAGATCGTCCGCAACACCGGCGCGCCCCGCGACCGGCTCGCCGCCCGACTGCGCGCGCTGGAGGAGGCGGGCGTGGTGGAGCGCCGCCCCTACAGCGAGCGCCCCTTGCGGTTCGAATACCACCTCACGGAGGCAGGCCGCGATCTCGCACCGGTGATGCACGCGCTGCTGGCCTGGGGTGATCGCTGGGCGGTGGACGCTCCACCGGTCGCCTTCCGGCATCACGGCGGGCCCGGATCGGATCACCACGCCGAGCACGACCTCGATCTGATGGCGATGTGCCGGACCTGCGGTGAGGAGGCCCGGTCGGGAGGCCTCACGATCGACGTGCGGGCGCCTGGATGGGATCGGGCCGGGCCGATCGAAGGCTCCTGAGCCGGCAGCGACCGAGTCGGCCGGCTGGTTCCCACGACACTGCGCGGTCGGCGCGCGACGATCGTCAGGTGCAGGCCGGAGGGTGCTCTGCGCCGGCGAGCAGGCAGCCGCCCCAGGCTGTCAGACGGCCCGCCGCGCAGCCGCCCTCACGGGTTCGAGCCGCAGCCGCCGGGTCGGCCAGGGCGGTGGCGGTGACGCCGGCGGGCCGAACCAGACCCGGACGTCCTCCCCGGTGCGGACGGGCAGGAGGGGGTAGTCGTTCTCGGCGTGCTCGGTGCGGTGCAGTGCATGCCCCGGGCCCAGGTGCCGGGCGGCGTACGAGTCGAAGGCGGCCGCGTCGGTCGGACGGCAGACGGTCGCGACCACCTCGCGGGTGCCCGGCGCCGGTGTGAAGCCCGGGCCGCGCAGCAGCAGGACGTCATCGCTGTCGATCATCGTGGCGTTGGCGGCGGCGCGGTGCTCCCGCCACACCGGGCCGGTGTAGAAGGCCTCCAGCGCGCGCCGACGGCGCGCCATGTCGGGGAACGCGCGCAGCCAGACGAAGCGGTCCGGATCGTCCAGGTCGCGGAATCGGCCGCCGACGGCGATGCCGACCGCCTGCTGACCGGCCACGAACTCGCGCTCGAACAGCTCGATCAGCGTCTCCCGGGCTCCCGGGTGCAGTGTGTACCGGCGGAGTTCGACGATGCTCATGCGCCGGCGCATCCGCTGCGGGCGAAGTCCATGGTCCAGTTGAGCTCCCAGGTCCGGCCGCCGTCGCAGGAGAACTCCTGCTCCCAGCGGGCGCTGTCCGGGCCGAGGCGGTACCACGTGAAGTGCACCCCGATCGGCCGGCCGTCGTAGGTGTCCTCGCCGTGGAAGTCCCCGCGGTCGCCGGTGAAGCCGCCCACCACCGGCGGATCCAGACGACCCGTCCGGCTGTCGGACCAGTGGATCGACCAGTGCTCCGTCTCGCGGTCGAACAGCCGCAGGGTCACGCCCTGGCGGCCGAGCGTGGGGAAGGTGATCTCGTCGATGTTGCCGGCGCCCCCGAACAGCGGCCGGACCACCGCGTGCCCGGGGAACTCCGTCCAGGTGGCGGTGCCGGAGCCGAGCGGTGCGGTGAGACGGCGGTTGGCCACGTCCCAGGAGCCGTGCAGGAAGTCGAAGTCGTTCATGCGCCGCAGGCTAGGGGCACTCCACTGACATCCACTGTCAGTGGATACTGGGCGGCATGCGCGCGAGCCGACTGGTCACCCTGCTCCTCCTGCTCCAGAACCGGGGACGGATGACGGCCCAGGAGCTGGCCGAGGAACTGGAGGTCTCCGTCCGTACGGTCTACCGGGACGTCGAGGCGCTCGGCGCCGCCGGGATCCCCCTGTACGGCGCGGCCGGACACGCGGGCGGCTACCGGCTGGTCGACGGCTACCGGACCCGGCTCACCGGACTGACCGCGGACGAGGCGCAGGCCGCGTTCCTCGCCGCACTCCCCGGCGCCGCCGCCGAGCTCGGCCTCGGCGAGGCGCTCGCCACCGCCCAGCTCAAGCTGCGGGCCGCCCTTCCGGCCGAGCTGCGAGAGCACGCCGGGCAGATCCAGGAGCGCTTCCTGCTCGACGCCCCCGGCTGGTACGGCGATGCCGACCGCACGCCTCACCTGGCCCCGGTCGCCGCCGCGGTGTGGGCACGGCGGGCGGTGCTCCTGCGGTACCGGCGCTGGCGGGCTCCGGAGGAGATCGAGCGGCGGGTGGAGCCTTACGGGCTCGTGCTCAAGGCCGGCCGCTGGTACCTGGTCGCGGGCGGGCCGTCCGGGATCCGCACCTACCGGATCGACCAGATCCTCGGACTCCGGCCGCTGGGGGAGCAGTTCGTCCTTCCTGACGGCTTCGACCTGGCCGGGTATTGGACCAGTCACCTGGCCGACTTCCGAGCGCGGCTGCACACGGCAGAGGCCCTGGTGCGGCTCACCCCGGAGGGCGCCCGCCGGCTCGGCGTGACGCCCACGCCCACGGGTGACGGATGGACGCAGGCCCGGGTGCCCATCGAGTCGATCGACCACGCCCACGGAGAGTTCCTGCGGATGGGCACCGACGTCGAGGTCATGGCACCGGCCGAGCTGCGCGACCGCATCGCCGAGACCGCACGGACCCTGGTGACCCGCTACGGGCGTTGACCCCGCGAGGGAGGACCCGGGCACGCCGGTCCCCATCGCCCGAGGCGCCCCGCATCGGCGACACGCTCCGGCAGGTCTTCCACACGGCCCGGACGCACGGGACCACCACCGCGGCCGCGGCCGTGGAACTCGCCGGCCGGCGGGTCCGCCAAGGAGCCTCGCCCGCGCCGTCGTGCGCCAGGCCGCACCCGTGAGCCCCTACCGGAGGATCCCCCGCGTGCCGGGGCCGGCTCCGCGGGCGGCCGGCCCTCCTCAGTCGAGAGCCGCCAGGACGCGGTCCGGGGTCAGCGGGAGTTCGCGGATGCGGCGGCCGGTCGCGTGGTGGAAGGCGTTGCCGATGGCCGCCGCCGTGCCGACGATGCCGATCTCGCCGATGCCCTTGCCGCCCATCGGGTTGAGGTGCTTGTCGTGCTCGTCCAGCCAGTGCACCTCGATGTCGGGCACGTCGGCGTGGGCGGGGACGTGGTAGGAGGCGAGGTCGTTCTCGGCGAAGTCCCCGAAAGCCGGGTCCATGGTGCTGTGTTCGGTGAGGGCCATGCCCAGGCCCATGACCATGCCGCCGACGAACTGCGAGCGGGCGGTGAGCGGATTGAGGATGTGGCCCGCGGCGAAGACGCCCAGCAGTCTGCGGACCCGGACCTCACCCGTGACGGTGTCGGCCTGCACCTCCGCGAAGTGGGCGCCGAACGCGTGCCGGGCGTACGGGGACTTCTGCTTGGCGGAGGCCGTCGTATCGGCGGGGACGGACACCCCGCCCTCCGGGATCGGCCCTGAGCGGCGGGCGAGCAGGGCGAGCAGGCTCGTACAGGCGTCGTGCACCGCCCAGCCCCAGGAGGCCGTCCCCGCCGAGCCGCCGGCCACCGTCCCCTGCGGCAGCGCGGAGTGCCCGATCTCCACCGTCACCCGGTCCAGGGCGACCTGCAGCGCGTCGGCGGCGATCTGCGCCAGGACGGTGCGGGCACCGGTGCCGAGGTCGGTGGCGTTGGTCTGCACGAGGTACGTCCCGTCGGGGAGGGCGTGCGCCCGCGCCGAGGAGGGGCCGACGTACACCGGGTACGTGGCGGACGCGACCCCGGTGCCGATCAGCAGCGGCCCGTCCCGGCGCGGACTGCGGTGCGCCGCCCAGTCGAAGCGGGCGGCCCCCTCGCGCAGGCACTCCACGAGATGGCGGCTGCTGAACGGGTGTCCGCTGTCGGGTTCCGCGTCGGGTTCGTTGCGGACGCGCAGCTCGACCGGGTCGATGCCGAGGGCGCAGGCCAGCTCGTCCATGGCCGACTCCAGGGCGTACATGCCGGGGCACTCGCCGGGCGCCCGCATCCAGGAGGGCGTGGGCACGTCGAGGGGCACGACGCGGTGAGTGGTGAGGAGGTCGGGCGCGGCGTACATGACGCGGGCCGGGACGGCGGCCTGTTCGACGAACTCCCGCACGCGGGAAGTGTGGGTGGTGACCTCGTGGGCGAGGGCGGTGAGCGTGCCGTCCGTACGGGCGCCCAGGCGCACGCGGTGCAGGGTCGGCGCGCGGTGACCCACGACGGCCGCGAGGTGGCGCCGGGGCAGGGCGAGGGTGACGGGGCGGCCGGTGTGCCGTGCGGCCATCACGGCGAGGACGACGTGCGGGCGCGGGGTGCCCTTGCAGCCGAAGGCGCCGCCGACGTGCTCGGAGACCACCGTGACGCTGTCGGCGGGCAGGTCGAAGAGGTCCGCCAGGGTGGAGCGCACCAATCCGGATCCCTGGCTGGAGTCGTACACCGTGAGGGTGCCGGCGTCGGCGTCCCAGTGGGCGGTGGCGGCGTGCGGCTCCATGGGGTGGTTGTGCAGGGGCGGTACGGCGTACGCGCAGTCGACGCGTACCGGGGCGGCGGCGAACGCGGCGGCCGCGTCGCCCTTCTCGCGGTGCGCCGGATAGCCGCCGTTGGCCAGTTCGGGGGTGTAGGCGGCGGGGTGGCCGGTGTGCAGCACGCTGTCGTGGGGCTCGGCGGCGTAGCGGACGCGGACGGCCGCGGCGGCGGCCCGGGCGGCCTCCGGGGTCTCGGCGACGACCAGGGCCACGTACCAGCCGCGGTGGGGCACTTCGAGGTCCTGGAGCACGCGGAGGGTGGGGTCGTCGGAGGGGCCCAGCCGGGGCGCGTCGGAGGGAGTGAGGACGGCGAGGACGCCGGGCAGCGCGAGCGCGCCGGCGGTGTCGACGGCGGTGACGCGTCCGCGGGGCTCGGTGGCGGGCACCGGCCATGCGTACGCCCGGTTCGGCAGGGCGTACTCGGCCGCGTAGCGGGCCCTTCCCGTGACCTTCTCCCGGCCCTCCAGGCGGGGGGTGGGGGTGCCGAGGGAGGGCGCCGGGGCGGCGGGGCTGGAGTCCATGGCGGTCCTCGCGATCGGGGGAGGGGCTTGAGGGGCTGGGGGGCTGGGGGGGCTGACGGGCTGAGGAACTTTCAGGAGCGGGAGCCGCCCGAGCGGGGACTTCCGGAGAGGGAGTTGAGCACGTCGCAGGCGAGGTTGCGGGCGAGGGGAACCTTGAAGGCGTTGTCGCGCAGTGGCTCCGCAGATTCGAGCTCGGCCTCGACGGCTTCCCGTACGGCGCTCTCCGTGGGGGCGGCGCCCAGCAGTCGTTCCTCGGCGGTGGTGGCGCGCCAGGGACGGTGGGCGAGCCCGCCGAAGGCGAGCGCGACATGGCGGACGCGCCCCCCGGAGATGTCGAACACGGCGGCGACGGAGGCGAGCGCGAAGGAATACGAGGCGCGGTCGCGGGCCTTGCGGTAGCGCGAAGGGAGGCCGGCGCACTCCGGCGGGAGGGTGACCGCCGTGAGGATCTCGCCGGGCTCGATGACGGTGTCCCGTTCGGGTTGGTCGCCCGGCAGCCGGTGGAAGGCGGTCGCGGGCACCGTACGGGCGCCGTCGGGCCCCTGGAGTTCGACGCCCGCGTCGAGCGCGACGAGTGCGACGGCCATGTCGGACGGGTGGGTGGCGATGCACCGCGGGGAGTGGCCGAGAACGGCGTGGTCCCGGTGGACTCCGTCGCGGGCGCCGCAGCCGGTGCCGGGCTCCCGCTTGTTGCAGGGCTTGGACAGGTCCTGGAAGTAGGGGCAGCGGGTGCGCTGGAGCAGGTTGCCGCCCGTGGTGGCGACATTGCGCAACTGGGTGGAGGCACCGGCCAGGAGCGACTGGGACAGGACGGGGTAGCGGGTGCGGACGAGGGGATGGAGCGCGAGATCGGTGTTCCGCACCCCGGACCCGATCCGCAGGCCGCCGTCCGGCGTCTCCTCGACGGAGTCGAGGGGCAGGCCGGTCAGGTCGACGAGGGTGTCGGGGGCCTCGACCCCGAGCTTCATGAGGTCCACGAGGTTGGTGCCGCCGCCGAGGTAGCGGGAGCCGGGCCGCGCGCCATGGGCGGCGATCGCCTCGGGGAGGCCGGTGGCGCGTACGTACGCGAACGGCTTCACGCGCCCACCCGCCCGTCACCGGGAGCCTGGTCCTGGACTCGGACCGGGGCAGCGGCCTGCGGCATCGCGGCCACGTCCCGTACGGCGTCCACGATGCGGGGGTACGCGCCGCAGCGGCACAGGTTGCCGCTCATGGCCTCGGCGATCCCGGAGCGGCTGAGGTCCGCGGCCCCGGGGTCGGCGGCCGCCTCGGCGAGCAGACCGGCGGCGGAGCAGAGCTGGCCGGGCGTGCAGTAGCCGCACTGGAAGGCGTCCCGTTCCATGAAGGCCTCCTGCAGCGGGTGCAGGCCGCCCGCTCCGTCGCCGCCCAGTCCCTCCACGGTGGTGACCCGCGCCCCGTCGTGGGCGACGGCGAGCAGCAGGCAGCTGTTGGCGCGCCGGCCGTCGACCAGCACGGTGCAGGAACCGCACTGGCCGTGGTCGCAGCCCTTCTTGGCGCCGGTCAGGCCGAGGTGCTCCCGCAACAGGTCCAGGAGGGTGACCCGGTGGTCCACGTCGAGCTCGTGTCGCCGACCGTTGACATGCAGCCCGACGCGGGAGCGGGTCTCCGGCATTGGATGCGCCACTGTTGCCCCTTTGTCCATGATTCTTGATATATCTCCCCTCGGGATAACCGGACTGGGCGGATCTCACACCTCCCGTGTGGGACAAGCGGGTGCGTGGCAGTGGCCCCGACCGCCGGACGTGTCCCACTTCCGCACCCCGGGGCGGCGCCGTTCAGGCCGTTCGGTGGCCATTCGGCCTCGCGGAGCCCTCCGTACCGGTTTCCGCGTGCATGGAACGGCATGCCGGGGAAGGTGTGTCGGGGACCCGTACACCCGAGAAGGGACGGACACCATGGCACGACCGAGGATCGTGGTCGTCGGCGCGGGCTTCGCCGGCGTCTCCTGCGTACGCCGCCTGGAGCGGACACTGTCACCCGAGGAGGCGGAGATCCTGCTGGTCACCCCGTTCTCCTACCAGCTCTACCTCCCCCTGCTGCCGCAGGTGGCCTCCGGGGTGCTCACCCCCCAGTCCGTGGCGGTGTCGCTGCGCCGCAGCCGCCGCCACCGGACCCGGATCGTGCCCGGCGGGGCCGTGGGCATCGACACCAAGGCCAAGGTCTGCGTCATCCGGAAGATCACCGGGGAGCTGGTGGACCAGCCGTACGACCACCTGGTCCTCGCGCCGGGGAGCGTGACCCGCACCTTCGACATCCCGGGCCTGGCGGACCACGGCCGCGGCATGAAGACGCTCGCCGAAGCGGCCCACCTGCGCGACCACGTGATCGCCCAGCTCGACCTGGCCGACGCCGCCGCACCCGGCTCGGCGGAACGGGCCTCACGGCTCGGCTTCGTCGTGGTGGGCGGCGGCTACGCGGGCACCGAGACGGCCGCCTCCCTGGAGCGGCTCACCACGAACGCCGTCGACCGCTACCCCCGGCTGGACCGGCGCGAGATCACCTGGCACCTCGTGGACGTGGCCCCCAAGCTGATGCCCGAGCTCGGCGACCGACTGGGCCGGGCAGCCCTCGACGTGCTGCGCCGCCGGGGCATCGAGGTCTCGCTCGGCGCCTCCGTCGCCAAGGCGGGCCCCGAGGACGTCACCCTCACCGACGGCCGCGTCCTGCCCTGCCGCACCCTCATCTGGACGGCCGGCGTCGCCGCGAGCCCGCTCATCGCCACGCTCGGCGCCGAGACCGCGAAGAGCGGCCGGCTCGTCGTCACCGCGGACCTGCGGGTGCCGGGGGCGGACGGCGCGTTCGCACTCGGGGACGCGGCCGCCGTGCCCGACCTCGCCGCCGGCGGCGACGGCAAGGTCTGCCCGCCCACCGCACAGCACGCCGAGCGCCAGGGCAGGGTCGCCGCAGACAACGTCGTCGCCACGCTGCGGGGCACACCGCTGCGCCGGTACGTCCACAAGGACCTCGGCCTGGTCGTGGACCTCGGCGGCCGCGACGGCGTCTCCCGGCCGCTCGGCATCGACCTGCGCGGGATGCCCGCCCAGGCCGTGGCCCGCGGCTACCACTGGGCGGCGCTGCGCACCGGGGCCGCGAAGACCCGGGTGATGACGAACTGGCTCCTGAACGCCGTGGCCGGAGACGACTTCGTCCGGACCGGCTTCCAGACGGACAAGCCGGGGACCCTGCGCGACTTCGAGTACACGGACCAGTACCTCACCCCGGAGGAGGTACGGGCCCGCACGGCCGCCCACGGAGGCTGACCGCCGCCGCCTTCCCCGCCGCACCCGTAGTCCTCGGCGACCGACGATCGCGCAGGTCGGACGGTCCCCGGCGCACCTGACCGACGGGCCCTACCCCGCCGCACTCGTGGGCGGGGCCGCCCGTTGCTCAGGACCGGAGCCTTGGGACACTGGCCGGGAAGCAGGCCACTGGCCGCTGATTGGGTCTCCCTCCGGAACGACGCGTCTGTGAGAGTGCCGGTCCGATCGTTTCCGTACGCAAGGGAGTCGTCATGCAGGTAGCAGTGGTCACCTTCGACGGATTCAACGAACTCGACAGCTTCATCGCTTCCGCGCTGATCAACCGCTGCCGCAAGGACGGCCTGGAAGCCTGGATCACCACCCCGACGCCCCGGGTCACCTCGATGAACGGCGTCGAAGTGACCGGGCAGCGCCCGATGGAGTTCGTGACCGAAGCCGACGTCGTGCTGATCGGCAGCGGGGTGAGGACGCGCGACGTCGTCGCCGACGACAGGCTGATCTCCAGGCTGTCCCTCGACCCCGCGCGCCAGCTCATCGGCTCCCAGTGCTCCGGCGCACTGGTCCTGGCCCGGCTCGGGCTGCTGACCGGCATGCCTGCCTGTACGGACCGGACCAGCCGGCCCTTCGTCGAAGCCTGCGACGTCACCGTGCTGGACGCCCCGTTCCACGCCGAGGGGAGCATCGCCACGGCAGGCGGGTGCATGGCGTCCCAGTACCTCGCCACATGGGTGATCACCCGCACGCTGGGGGAGCAGGCCGCGCGCGACGTCCTCGACTACGTGGCCCCGGTCGGCGAGAACCAGGAGACCGTCGAACGCGCCCTGCGTGCCGTCCCGGCGAGCGAGCCCGCACTGCACTGACGCCCCGCCGACAGCGCGCCGCGGCGAGCGAGCCGAGGGCGCCGTGCCGAACCCTGCGGCGGTCTCAGCAGCGGGCGAGTGTGCCGGCCTTCAGGGTGGATTTGTCGCCGGCCAGCCAGCCTTCGGTGCTCGTCCCCTCGATACGGGCGTAGATCCACTGGTTGCCGTGGGCATTGGTCACGTAGCAGTGGTAGTACACCTTCACGCCGGACTTGACCCCGGTCACATAGGAGCACTCCGCGTACGGGCCGGTGTAGAGGTGGGTTTCCTGCGCCGTGTGCCCCCAGCCGTCGCTGCGGTTCGCGTGGGCCCAGCCGGTGCACGCCGTCGACACCGGTGCGGGTGCCTTCACCGGGGGGCTGGTCGCCGGCTTCGGCGAGCCGGACGCCTTCGTGGCCGAGCCCCCGTTTCCGGGCGTCGGCGTGGGTCCCGTCTTCTCGTCCTTCTTCGAGGGAGTGGCGGACGTCCGGCCTCCCGGGGAGGCCGCGCCCTTCGACACGTCGCCGTCGCCGGCGGTGCTTGCCGTCGGAAGCGCCGTGTGCGACCGGCCGCCCGCTTCCCCCCGCCCGTCCATCAGGGCGTAGGCGACGCCGCCGCAGGTGAGGACGGTGGCGGCGGCCACCGCGACGACGGTGCGGGTGCGCCGGCCCCGTGCGCGGACCGCCGTGGCACGGGTCTCGGAACCGCTGCCGTGACCGTCGGGTACACCGGGGGCCGGGGCCGGCTGCGCGGCGCCCGGCTGCGGAGGGGCGCCGTAGGCGTCGGTCGGCGTGTAGGAGGCGACGGGCCGGGGGGCGGGCGGGGAGAACGGTGCGGTGGGGGGACCGAAGGCCGGCGGAGGGACGGGCTGGGGGGCCGGTGCCGGCGCGGGGTCCGCCGTCCTGCCCCCGGCCACCGCCTCCAGCATGTCGCGTGCCCGCCCTGCATCGGGCCGCCGCAGCGGGTCCTTGGCCATCAGCGCCTGGAGCACCGGGGTGAGCGGACCGGCGCGCCGGGGCTCCGGCAGCGGTTCGCCGACGATGGCCGCCAGCGTGGACCACACCGACGTACGGCGGAAGGGCGCAGAGCCCTCCACGGCCGCGTACAGCGTCATGCCGAGCGCCCAGATGTCCGACGCGGCACCCGGGTCCCGGCCTTGAGCGCGTTCCGGCGGCAAGTAGTCGAGGGAGCCGACGATCTGACCGCTCTGGGTCAGCTTGGCCAGGGCCTCGTCACCGGTGGTCTCCATGCTGGCGATGCCGAAGTCGGTGAGCACGACCCGGCCGCTGCGCTCGAGCAGCACGTTGCCGGGCTTGACGTCCCGGTGGAGGACCCCGGCCCGGTGCGCCGCGTCGAGCGCGTCCATCAGCTTGGCGCCGATCGCGGCCGCTTCCCGCGGGTCCAGCGGGCCGCGCTCCGCCAACACGTCGTCGAGGGAGGGCCCGTCGACCAGCTCCATGACGATGACCGGCAGTCCCTGCTCCTCGACCACGTCGTGCACGGTGACCACACCGCTGTGCCGGATACGGGCCGCGGCCTGTGCCTCCCGCTGCATCCTGACCCGCAGATCGGCCAGTTCGGCCGGGGAGGCGTCGGTGTAGGCCCGCAGGACCTTGACGGCGACCTCGCGGTTCAGCAGCTGGTCCACCGCCCGGGCGACCACGCCCATGCCACCGCGCCCGATCATCCCGGTCACGAGGTACCGCCCACCCAGAGCCTTGCCGACCAGCTCCGCGCCGTTCGCCCCCGTCACCCGTCACGCTCCGTTTCGTCGCCCTGTTGAAGATCGCGGGCACCAGCGTAGGGGTACACGTGCATGCGGGTTCGCACGGCCCGGCCTCGGCGCGCAGGCGCACCTCGTGGGAGGTCGGCGGCCCGGTCCTTCAACGGGCCGAAGGCGCAGTAGGTCACAGGATGCAGTCGCTCGCGAAGAGCACCGCACCGGCACTCCGCCGCTGAGCCGTCGGCGCGTCAGTCGGACGGCGGGAAGGGCCTTGGGAGCGGAGGGCCGTCGGGTCCGCCCTGCGCAGGTCGGCGTACGCGCGGCACCCGAACGGGTTGACCACCGTGTCCATACACCGGGTGGAGGGGTTGGAGAGGACAAGCGCCCGGCCAGGGCCTGTCTGCTCGGTCCACTGCCAGCGCCCGCTTTCGTTCACCGTTAGACGTACATCCTGAAGGAGACCCCAGTGAAGAAGACCACGGCCGTCATCACCGCTACCGGCGCGATCATCCTCGGCGCGGCGGGCATGGCTTCGGCCGACGCCGGTGCCCACGGTGCGGCCATCGGCTCGCCGGGTGTTGCCTCCGGGAACGTCGTTCAGGTCCCGATCCACGTTCCCGTCAACGTCTGCGGCAACACCGTCAACATCATCGCGCTGCTCAACCCGGCCTTCGGCAACACCTGCGTCAACGCCTGATCCGGCCCCAGCAGCGCACCGGGGAGCCTTGCCGTTTCCCCGCGTGACACGTGAGCGCGGCCCCGGCTTCCTCCCCGGTCGGCCGCGCTCACGCGCGTTCACCCCACGGGCGGCTCCTTCGGCCAGGAGCCGCCGGGCTGTGGAATCAGCCGTTCACGGCGTTGGACAGCAGTCCGGCGATCGCCACGAAGACGACGACCGCCGCGACACCGACCCCCAGCATGGCGGCCACCTTGCCGGCAGTCGGCAGCTGCGTCTTGGCGATCTTCACGTTGGTGACCATGCCCAGCGCGCCCAGCCCACCGCCGATCGCACCGCCTACGAAGAGCAGTCCCAGGGGGAGCACGGAGAGAACCACCTGCCACGGGGCGAGTCCCTCGAACAGCTTCTTCTTCTTGGCGAGCGGCGTGAGGGTGTCGGCCTGCGGCGACTTAGACACGGATGGTCCTTCCGATGCGCCCTACGTGCGCAGTCGATTCAGAGTGAGCGGGCGTGAGATGGTGCGCCCCACCGGATGGTGCCCGTGGGGCGTGTCGCCCGGGCGTTCGTGATCTTATCCACGCGCTGCCCTGGGGAAATGCGTCGCCTTGGCCTCTGTTCGGGCACGATCCGGACACTCTTGATCGACCAGATCCGTGAATTGCCGTCAATCCGGACGGATTCGTGCAACGGCGGGGTCGCTGGCGGATCGTCGGCGCGCCGGAGTGCGCCGACGAGATCGGCCCGCAGCGCACGGACCGTCAGGGCGGTTTCGTCGCCTCGGCTTCCGCAACTCGACGCTGCAGCGATACCCCCGGGCCCGCCACCGACCTTGGCTGAAGCCGACCGCACGGCCCGGCACGGCTCGGCTCGGCCTTCCCGCAGCGGCCGAGACCGCCGTCAGGCGGGCTGGACGGTGATGGTGCACAGGCGCTTGGTGGCCCGGGTCAGGGCCACGTACAAGTCCCGTTCCCCACCGGGGCGGGCCGTGATGATTTCCTCGGGCTCCATGACGACGACCCCGTCGAATTCCAGGCCGCGAGCTTCGGACGCCGGCACGATGCGTGCGTGGTGGGCGATGCCCCGGGCCGTCAGCTCGTGCACCCTGGTGTCCGCGCAGATCACTCCCAGAAGCTCGCCCGGGTGCGCGGTGCTCTGGGCGCGGAGTTCCGAGACGACGGCGGTGACCAACCCGTCCGAAGGCGTGGTCACGGTGCGAGGGCTCTCCCCGCTGCGCAGTGACCGTGTGGGCCTTTGGTCCGGAGCGATCCGCGTGAGCAGGCCCCGGACGCTCTCCAGGATCTCCTGCGTGGTGCGGTAGCTGACGGTCAGCTCGTGCAGGGTGAAGCGCGGTCCGACGTGGGGGCCCAGTGCCTCCTTCCAGTCGCGTGCCGTCGCGACCGGCCCTGCCTGGGCGAAGTCACCCACCAGCGTCATCGCCCTCGCCGGGCAGCGGCGGACGATCATTCGCCACTGCATGGCGGTCAGTTCCTGCGCCTCGTCGACGACGACGTGCCCGTACGTCCGCTCGGGGGGACCGTCGACCAGGCTCGCCGCCTCGTCCAGCAACGGCACGTCGGCGTCGGTCCACGGGGCCTCTGGACCGGACAGCAGGAGGGACCGCTCCTGCGGGGTCAGGCGGGGCAGGTGCTCGGCGAGGGCGCCCGCGTCCGTCAGCAGCGCCTTCACGAGGTCACCCGGTGCCAACCGCGGCCACAGCACCTCGACCGCCCGGTCGACGCCGGCGTCGCCGAGGAGATCGGCACGGAGGGCGTCCAGGTCCAACTCGTGGACCGGACCCGGGTCGGCCGCACCTTCGACACGGCGCTGGGCGACCCCGGTGAACCGGTCGAGGTTGAGGCCCGTCATCGCTTCGGTATCGGCGTCGATCTGCTCCAGGAGGTCGCCCATGTCCCGTTGCACCGCGTCGGTGACGGCGTCGATCAGGAGCTCCTTGAACACCTGGCGCGCGGGGTTGTGCCCCGGTACGGCTTTCACGGCGGCATCGCGTGCCGTGGCGACTTCCGCACCGCACAGGTGAAGCAGTTCCTGTCCGACCCGCACGGTGAAGTCTCCGGCGGGGGCCTGGTGGACGCGCAGCAGGCCGGCCAAGGCGTCGGCGAGGTCGGAACCGCCCTTGAGGCGCGCCGTATCGAAGGGCTCCACGGCGTCCGTGGACACTCCGGCCAGTTCCCGGCAGGTCGCCAGCACGACGTCGTTCTCTCCGAGCGAGGGAAGGACCTGGGAGATGTAGTCGAGGAACCGGGCGTTCGGGCCCACCACCAGGACACCCTCCTCCGCGGCGCGCGGGAACGCGTACAGGACGTAGGCCGCCCGGTGCAGGGCGACCACCGTCTTGCCGGTGCCGGGCCCGCCCTGCACCACGGTCACCCCGCGGTGGGTGGAGCGGACGATCTCGTCCTGCTCGGCCTGCAGCGTCGCGACGGCCGCGTGCATCCTGCCCGTACGCCGTGCCGACAGGGCCTCGGTCAACGGGCCGTCCCCCACGACGTCCCCGTCGGTCGGGGCGGTCCCGTCCAACAGCTCGTCGCTCACCGAGATGACCGTGCGCTGGGCGAGGCGCAGGTGCCGGCGCCGCCGCAGGCCCATCGGGTGGACTGGTGTCGCCTCGTAGAAGGGCCGCGCCGCGTGCGCGCGCCAGTCCACGAGCAGAGGCAGGTCGTCCTCCTGCGTGTGCAGTCCGATCCGCCCGATGCGCAGGGCCGTGCCGTCCGTCCGGTCGATGCGCCCGAAGACCAGCCCCTTTTCGGCGCCTTCCAGCCGGCTGATTTCCTTGGCCAGACGCGCGGCGGCGATTTCCCTCTCGTACGCCTCTTCGGCGCTTTCCGCCGGTTTCTTCAACACGGTCGCTCGGTGGGCTCGCGCCTCGGAAAGCCGCTCGGTGAGCAACTCGTATAACGAGGACACGTAATCCCGTTCGGATTCCACCGCACGCACAGCGGGGTCATTTGGTTTCGACAACAGGGGACTCCTTCGATTCGATCCACACCATAGGAGTAGATTTCCCTGAAGGTAAGTCTTGACTTACTCGCTGGGTCATGGCCCTGCGGTTGAATCCATGATGTGCGGCGGCCGGACACAGGGCGCATCACGCATTCCCCTGTTCCGGATATGAGAAATTGCGTTTCCGGTGTCCGTATGCCTTATGAAAGCCCGCCCTTGGACGGCGCCGATATGGTGCCGCGCTCGGGAAAGGGGGGGAGCCAGCCACGTCGAACACGGCGCAGGGTGCTCGCCCGGGTTTCGCCGTTCAGCTCTTGCGGGCCAGCGGTTGCCCGGCGAAGCTCACCCCTGCGAGGCCGTGGGCCATGAGGTTGCGGATGTTGCCGTGATCGGTGTCGATCGGCGTTGCCAGCACGCTGCGGTAGTGCTCACCGAACGCCTGCAGGGCCTCTTGGTCGCTCAGGCCTTCCAGCAGGGCCAGGCCCAGCGTCTTGCAGGATCCCTCGTTCTCCCCTGCGGCGTTCTCCACGTCTCCGTTGCGGAACGCCTGCGGCTGGTACTCGTAGTGCGCGGCGATGAAGGCCAGGGTGTCGGCGAACTGGTGCTCACCGGACGCGAGGCTGGCCCGGAGCGAGTTCAGATCCGTCATGTCGGTTCCCTCGGGTTGGACGGACGATCCGATTGCCGTCCGTGACCGGGGGACGATACCCCCCTAGAGGGCAGCCGGTGGGAATCGGGCCACATGTCGGAACGAGCGGCGTCTCCGCAGGTCACGACGTGCGTCCGGACGATCCGCCGAGAGCCGGTGCGGGCCGTGCGATCTCCCGCGAGGGCGGGGCCGATCAGTTGCCGGTGCCGTTCCCGTCCTGTGCCGCGGTGCGGCACGGGAGCCGACGGGGCATGGGGGCGGGGCCGGGCGACGGCGTTGTCAGTGGGGGGCAGGATGATGACGTTCATGACCGAAAACAGTGCCCTGCTCTCTCCGGCCGCCTACGTGCAGGCCGTCACCACCGCCGTGGCGGCCTCGGCCGCGTACTACGGCGACGGGACCACCCCGCTCGGTGACGACGAGTACGACGGTCTGCTGCGCGCCATCGCGGCCTACGAAGAGGCCCACCCGGACGAGGCGCTCGCAGAGTCGCCGACGGGGAAGGTCGCGGGTGGGGCCGTGCAGGGGGACGTGCCGCACTCGGTGCCGATGCTCTCCCTCGACAACGTCTTCGACGCCGACGAGCTCGCCGAGTGGGCCGCGGGCCTGGAACGGCGCCTGGGGCACCCTGTGGCCGGATGGTGCGTGGAGCCGAAGCTCGACGGCCTCGCGGTGGCCGCCCGGTACCGGGGCGGACGGCTCGTCCAGGTCCTCACCCGCGGCGACGGCCTGGCCGGCGAGGACATCACCCACGCCGCCGACGCCGTCCTCGGCCTGCCGACGGTTCTCACCCAGCCGGTCGACGTCGAGTTGCGCGGCGAAGTGCTGCTGACGACCGCGCAGTTCGAGGAAGCCAACCGGATCAGGCTCGCCCACGCGGCCACGCCGTTCGCGCACCCGCGCAGCGGGGCCGCCGGCACCTTGCGGGCCAAAGACCGCCCCTACCGGATCGAGTTGACCTTCTTCGCCTACGGCGCGATCGGTCTGGACGACCTCGGTCACCTCGCCCTCCTGGAGAACCTGGCCGCGCTCGGCGCGAACACGGCCGCCACCACGGCCGCCGCCCCGATGCGGTACGAGACCGTGGAACAGGTGCAGGAACGCATCGACGCGATCGCCGGCCTGCGAGCAGACCTGCCGTTCGGGATCGACGGTGTCGTCGTCAAGGCCGACACGGCCGAGGACCAGCGGCAGGCCGGCAACGGCTCGCGCGCCCCGAGGTGGGCGGTGGCCCGGAAACTGGCGGCCGAACACAAGGTGACGCGTCTGCTGGCGGTGGAGTGGAACGTCGGCCGGACCGGGATCATCGCCCCGCGCGCCGTCCTGGAGCCCGTGGTCATCGACGGGGTGACGGTGACCTACGCCACGCTTCACAATCCGTCCGACATCACCCGTCGCGGGCTCATGATCGGCGACCAGGTGTTCGTGTACCGCGCCGGCGACGTGATCCCCCGGGTCGAAGCACCGCTGGTCGACCAGCGCACCGGCGCCGAAAGCCCGATCGTCTTCCCCGAGGCGTGCCCCCGCTGTGGCGACGCGATCGACACCTCCGAGCAGCGGTGGCGGTGCGTGCGCGGCCGGAGCTGTCAGGCCGTGGCGTCGGTGATCTACGCGGCCGGCCGGGACCAGCTCGACATCGAAGGCCTCGGCGGCACGCGCGCGATCCAGCTGGTGGAGGCCGGTCTGGTCAAGGACGTCGCGGACCTGTTCACACTGACCCGCGAGCAGCTCCTCGGTCTGGAACGGATGGGCGAGACCAGCGCCGCCAACCTCCTGGCCGCGATCGAGACCGCCCGCGGAGCCGCGTTGAGCCGCGTGTTCTGTGCCCTCGGCGTCCGCGGCACCGGGCGCACGATGTCCCGCCGGATCGCCGCGCACTTCGGTTCGATGGCCGCGATCCGGGCCGCCGACGCGGACATGCTGGCCGGGGTCGACGGCATCGGCACCGAGAAGGCCCGCGTCATCGCGGCCGAACTCCTCGAACTCGCCCCGCTCCTCGACAAACTCCAGGCCCAGCAGGTCGGCACCCAGGTCACCGAGCCCCAGAAGCCCGCGACCGAGGCGAACGACGGCGAGGACGCGGCGGGCGGCCCGCTGGCCGGACAGGCCGTCGTGGTCACCGGCTCCATGACCGGCCCCCTCGCGGTGCTGTCCCGGAACGAGATGAACGAGCTGATCGAGCGGGCCGGCGGCAAGGCCTCGTCGTCGGTGTCCAAGCGCACCACCCTCCTGGTGGCGGGCGAGAAGGCCGGCTCCAAGCGCACCAAGGCCGAAGAACTGGGCATCCGCATCCTCGACCCCGAGGAATTCGCCGCCCTCGTCGCCGACCTCCTGCCCACCACCTGAAGCTCCACATGATCGAGGGGTACGCGCGTCACAACGGCCACGCCGACCTGCTCCGCGAGATGGTCGACGCCGGCACCGTGCCGTGCCGGGAACAGGCGGTCCCGTCGGCGCAGTTGCATCGACTGAGGGATCGGGGCCGCAGGTGGGGAACCGGGAGACCGCAGGTCGTCCGACCCACCAGAACCCGGGCCCTAGGGGATCGCGGCACGCCGCCGCGCACACGCACAGAGAAGTATTTCTGCAGGAGGATTGTTCACATGACTGACCGCCCCTTGACGCTCATGGCAGTGCACGCCCACCCCGACGACGAAGCCACCGGAACCGGAGGGGTCCTCGCGCGGTACGCCGCCGAAGGCATCCGCACGGTTCTCGTGACATGTACCGACGGCAGTTGCGGTGACGGACCGGGGGGTGTCAAGCCGGGCGACCCCGGGCACGATCCGGCTGCCGTGGCCTTGATGCGCCGTCAAGAACTCGAGGCGAGCTGCGAGGTTCTGAAGGTCAGCGATCTGGAGCTGCTGGACTACGCCGACTCCGGAATGATGGGCTGGCCCAGCAACGACGCCCCCGGATCCTTCTGGCAGACCCCCGTGGAGGAGGGCGCGGCCCGACTGGCGGAGCTCATGCGGCACTACCGGCCGGATGTGGTCGTCACCTACGACGAGAACGGCTTCTACGGCCACCCCGACCACATCCAGGCCCACCGCATCACGATGGCGGCGCTGGAGATGACCGCGCTGACCCCGAAGGTGTACTGGACGACGATGCCCCGCTCGGGGATGCAGCGGTTCGGCGAGATCATGCGCGAGTTCCACGAGGACATGCCGGAGCCGGATCCCGCCGAGGCCGCCGCGATGGCCGAGATCGGCCTCCCCGACGACGAGATCACCACGTGGGTGGACACCACCCCGTTCAGCGGACAGAAGTTCGACGCGCTGGCCGCGCACGCCAGTCAGGGCGAGAACATCTTCTTCCTCAGGATGGGCAAGGAGAGGTTCGGCGAGCTGATGGGCGTGGAGACCTTCCTACGGGTCAAGGACGCCACCGGCGCGGCCGTACCCGAGAACGACCTCTTCGCCGGACTGCGCTGATCCCGCCCGCCCCACCGGGGCCCCCGGGCCGTCGACGGCTCCCGGCGGGAGCGGTCGACGGCCATCGCTTCCGCCTCCACCGCCCCCGCTTCCGCCCGACACCGCACTGGACGTGCCGGACCGACAGGACAGCCGCACCCTGGAGGTATGGCCGACAGCGTGTACATCGTCGTCCACCCGCTCGCCGGAGACGGCCGGGCCGTCGTGGCGCACGTCCACGCGGAGGACCGGGCCCTGGGCGTCGCGCACAGCTTTGCCGGGGTGGTAGAGCTGCTCCGCGCAGCCGGCTTGTGGACGGCGGAGGGCCGGCCCCCGATCAGGTGGCTGGGCGGCGGCCCGGAGGAGTGGAGCGAGTGACTGTTCCGGATGCTCCGCCGGGGCGCCGGCGGCAGGCTGGAGCCATGGAACATGCGCCGATCCTCGTGCACCGGATATCCGCGTCGGGCGGCCGGCGGGTCGTGATCCGGATCCGCGGCGTCGACACGGTCCTCGGCATAGCGCACTCGGACGAGGACCTGATCGAGTTCCTGCGACGGCTCGACGTCCCCGATCCGGACGGTCTGGTCCTCGGCGACTCCGAGGTGATCGCCTGGCAGGGTGGCAAGCCCCACGTGTACGAGAAGGAGGCTGGGGTCTAGCCAGGTGCGCGTTGCGGCCCGCATCCCCTTCGCGCTCCATGAGCGTGTCGGTGACGGTGTGAAGCGCCCCTCCCGCCCGTGGGCGAGAGGGGGCGAGGTAGCGGATTCGCAGGCGACGGCGGGCGTCGATCGCGTACCGTGTGCGGTCTCCACGACAGGGGCCGGGATGACTGATGAACAGGGGCCGGACTGGGCCCGAGGACTCCTGGCCGTGGGGTTGCTCCTTCTCATCGTCGGAGCCTTCACCCTGTGGCCGCTGTGCATCGTCGGCTTCCTGATGATCCTGTTCGTAGGCGCGTCAACCGCCGGCCAGCGACGGGCCAGCGGCAAGCCCCCGGAGACGCTGCTACGGCCCGGAGACCGGCCCTGGCGGCGCGGCGACGACCAGGGTTAAGAGCTGCTGAGCCAGCACCGGCACCTTCGACAAGATCCCGGAGACCTTGGACACGGCGTCCAAGAGACGTGATCACTTGTCAGGCGGTTCCCGGTGGGCGGGTGCCCAGAACGCAGTCAGGTGACCATCGCGACCATCATCCGAGGTCAGGTCCTCCCACCGGCCCGGAAGGTCTACCACCACGACGCCTGATGTCGGGAGTTCCTCCCTCAGGCGTTCCAGCAGTTCCGGCGGGCCGGCCCCGCACAGCGACGTGGCCAGCTCGTGGATGCCCGTGTTGTGGCCGACCAGCATCACAGGGTTCATCCCCGTTCCCTGCTCCGCGAGCACGGCGGCCAACGCGTCCGGGGCCGCGTTGTAGAGCCTGTCGTCGTATACGGCGGGCGGCACGTCCGGCAGGGCCGGCGCGATCAGCTCCCATGTTTCCCGTGTCCTGCGGGCCGGGGAACACAGCACCAGGTGGGGCTCGAAGCCCGACTCGGCGAGCCAGCGGCCCGTCTCCGGCGCATCGGCTCGTCCGCGGTCGCTGAGGGACCGCTCGAAGTCCTCGGCCACGTGCTTGGGCACGGCCTTCGCATGGCGGACCAGCAGCAAGCGACACCCGGAGTGCGTCGAGCGTGGCGGGGGGCCTGAGGACATGATCATCTCCTTCACCTCAGGACGAATGGGCGAATGTACGACCACGTGCGCCTGCCCTTGTCTGGCCGCGTCAGACGGGGTGGTCTGGGGCGGGGCCGTCGGTACTGGTTCGGTACTGCTCAGAGGTCCAGCACGATGGCGTAGGCAAGGAAGAAGAGGGCGCAGACCAGGGACAGCAGGCAGATCAGCACGAGAGGACCCATGCCCCAGCCTCGGGTAAGGGGGCGGTACGGACCCGCGCCGGAGCCGGTGCTCGACTCGCCGGGCGGAGTCTCGCCCGGCGGTACGCCGCCACCGTACGGTCGGGGCGTGATCCGCGGGCTGGGGTGTGGAACAGGGGCTGACATGTCTGCCTCCTCACCGCGAAGGCCGGTCCCGCCCTTCCGGCGGGACGGCCGGGGCTGCCCGGCGCCTACCCGCCGCCCCGCGGCCCACTCCTCGGGGCCGTCCGATCAGACCCGGACCGGAGGCCGCCCAGGTCGCAGGTGGCAGCGGACCCCTTAGCCACGAGAAGTCCCGCGGCTCCGCGCCGTGCCACAGCCCTCGCACCTGCGCGGGCACCGGCGGATCGGACCGGGCGAGGCGGCGGCGCGGAACGATCGGCAGGGATGGCTGTGTGCGGGCGCCAACGAGAACCGGGGCGTCGGCACCACCGGGTGCGCTGCCTGCCGCTGCCAGTCGGAGAGCCAGGAGCTCAGCCTTCGGGCGTGACCATCTCGGCATGCGCCCGTATTCGCCGCGGCGCATGCGGTCTCCCACGCCGTCGGAGCGCCCGTGGAACTGCCGCGCGCCCGTGCGTATGCGGCCGGCGGCTCTTCACCGGCGTCGTCGACGACCAGGCGTGCGCCTCGACGGACGGAGCGCCTTTCGTGGACGACGTGTCGTCGCCTGCTCGTCGGACGGGCCCGTCGGGCGTCCGTGACGCTCGGAGGCGGATGTGCCGCGCTCCGGTTCAGGACCGCCCGGTGGGGAAGGCGCGGAGCGACCGAGTCGAACGCCGGGCGCGAGGCGGCGCGGCATCCGCCCGCTCCGGCGCGCCAACGGCGGTCCCTTGTAGATGACCGCCACCCCGACGAAGGGAATGAGAACCATGCGCATCGCGTTTCTGACCGCCCCGGAGGGTGTGGAAGAAGTCGAGCTCACCGCACCCTGGAAGGCCGTCGAGACGGCCGGCTGGATCCCGCAGCTCGTATCGACCGAGCCCGGACGCGTGCAGGCGTTCAACCACCTCGACAAGGCGAACACCTACCCCGTCGACCACCTGCTGGCCGGCGACACCTCGGACGCCTTCGACGCGCTCGTGCTGCCGGGCGGTGTCGCCAATCCGGACGCACTGCGCATGAACGAACGGGCCGTCGGCTTCGTCCGGAGCTTCTTCGATGCGGGCAAGCCCGTCGCGGCGATCTGCCACGCGCCCTGGACCCTGATCGAAGCCGACGTCGTACGCGGCCGGACGCTGACGTCGTGGCCCAGCCTTGCGACCGACATCCGCAACGCGGGAGCTACCTGGGTCGATGAGGAAGTCCAGGTGTGCCGTGCGGCTCCGGCGACGCTCATCACCAGCCGCAAGCCCGACGACCTTGACGCCTTCTGCACCACCCTCGTGAAGGAGTTCACCCTCGCGGCACAGGCGTGACGGCAAGGTGCCCGTGGTGTCGGCGGGCTGGCGCGCCATGATCCCGCGCGAGCCGCGGGTGCCGCGTGCCCACACCGCCTCCGCCCCGAGCGACTCCACTTCCCGGACCGGGCAGCCCCGAGCAGCTGCGGCACCGGCGAAACCGATCAAGCCAAGGAGATTCCCAATGATGCTGTCAAGCCGCAGTGACGGGCTCTTGAGAGCCGTCTCATGCCGCTGTGGCGGCGGGGATCGGAGCGGTCGCTTC
>NZ_JBIAJH010000041.1:0-58129 GCF_042871845.1 Streptomyces sp. NPDC005533
CGGCGCCGCGGGCGCCCCCCCCCCCCCCCCCCGGGCCCCGGCCCCCGCCCCCCCCCCCCCCCCCCCCCCCCCCCCCCCCCCCCCCCCCCCCCCCCCCCCCCCCCCCGACCCCGCCCAAGCGGCGCAGCCAAAGGGCGCCCGCCCCCACCCCAACCGACCCCCCTATCCGGCTAGGCCACGGTGCAACCGGCCCCCGTAGCCCGCCCGAGCGGCGCAGCCACACCGCAGCCAAACGTCACGTCGGGGTGGTGCGGGGGGTGCCTGGGTGGAGGCGGGTCAGCCAGTTGCGGAGGGCGCCGCGACGGACGCGGCCCCCCTCGTCGCGGGGCAGTGCGCCGACGATCTCCAGCCGCGTCGGCAGGAAGGCCTCCGCGACGCCCAGCGCGGCGAGGTGCTCGCGCAGTTCGGCCGGCCCCGGCGGCCGGTCCAGGGCCGTCGGGACCACCACGGCGCAGGGCAGCTCCCCGTGCTCGGGATCGGTGTAGGCGACGACCGCCGCCTCCCGCACCCGCGGGTGGGCCAGCAGCCGCTCCTCCACCTCGGCGACCGGGACCATGAAGATGGCGCCGGTCCGCGTGCCGGCCCGGGCCAGGACCCGTATCCCGCCGTGCCGGTCGGTGGTCGCCAGGTCACCCGTGTCGAGCCAGCCGTCCCCCCGCTCCCAGGTCGCCACCGGCGCCGGGGCGCCGTGGCGCCAGGTGGCCAGGCAGACCGACGGTCCGCGCACCTCCAGCGGCGATGTCGCGTCCGCAGCCGACACCTCCAGCCCGCGCAGCGGGTGGACGCCGTCACCGTCCTCTGGGGTGTCCCCGGAGTGCCCCGAGTCCCCGGAGAGCGCACCCATGCCGAGCTCCGGCGCCCCCCACACGGAGAGCACGGGTACGTCGAACACCGCGCGGAGCTCGGCGGCGAGCGGCGCCGGTGTGCTGGTGCGCCCCCCCGACAGGACCAGCCGCAGCCGGTCCGTCTCCCGCGGGCGCCGGCGCTGCGCGGTGACCAGTTCGGAGAGGTAGGCCGGCTCGGCGTAGACCTGGTCGACGCCGGCCGTGGCCATCAGGTCCAGGCACCGGCCCGGATCCCACACGTCCTGGAGGACTCCTGTCCCGCCCACCGCCAGCGGCCAGCACACCGTGTAGAGCAGTGAGGCCAGCGAGGTGAGCGGCAGTGTGCTGAGGAAGACCTCGCCGGGCCGCCGCCCCGGGCCGTCGGCCCCGCTCTGGGCGGAGATGTTGGCGTACAGGGTGTTGGGGGAGTGCAGCACCGAGGTGTACGCGTCCCGCAGGCCCATGACGCTGATCAGCAGCGCGGGCCGGTCGGCCTGTCCGCCGCGCGGCCGGCTGCGCAGGCCCGCCTGGGTGCGCTCATGGGGGGTGCGCTGGAAGTACGCGGCGAAATCGACCGCTCCGGTCGCCGCCGCGTCTCCCAGCACGACCCGGTGGCGCAGCCACGGCAGTCGCCCGGCGAGGTCCGCGAGGGCCTCGGCGTGCGCGAAGCCCTCCCAGACGTCCGGCACCACGCAGACCCGGGCCCGGGTGCCGTCCAGGATCCGGTGGAGTCCGTGGGCCCGTACCGTCGGCAGTACAGGAACGGCGACCGCGCCGACCCTCAGGCAGGCGAGGGTGAGGGCCGCGGTCTCCCACCAGTTGGGCAGTTGGAAGGCGACCGGATCGCCGGGGGCGACCCCGAGCGAGGTCAGGGCGCCGGCGAAGCGGTCGACGTACCGGGCGAGCTGGGCGTAGCCGAGGGTGACGCGGCGCAGGCCGGCGGGCCGGTGCGCGCGCTCGGAGACGAGGGCGGGGCGCCCGGGCGTGCGGGCGGCCGTACGGTACAGGTCGTCGAGGAAGGTCTGCGGGCGCCACCAGCCGGCCGCCCGGAACCGGGCCGCGACCTCGGGGGGCGGGAGCACGTCCAGTGGCCGCGCCGGGGTGGGCCCGGGGCGCGTGCCCGCCGTACCGCGCGCGGTGGAGCCGGTCAGGCCCATCGGCCCACCGCCCCGGCCACCTGTACCCGCGAACTGCACCCGAGCCGGCGCATCACGTGCCGGACGTGATTGACGACGGTCCACTCGGAGATGTCCAGCTTGGCCGCTATCTGGCGGTTCGTCATGCCTTCGGAGACCAGCAGGGCCACCTGGACCTGCCGTGGGGTGAGCGACTGCGCCTCGGGGGCCGTCCCGGCGGCGGCGCGCCGCGAGGGCGCGGGCGCCGAAAGGGCCTCCGTCACGGCCGTGGGCACGCTCATCCGGACCCCCTCCGCCCAGGCCACCGCGAAGTCCGTCCAGCCGAGGCGCGCGCTCAGCTCCGTACGGGCCCGCTCGGCCGCGGACCGCCACTCGTCCGGCACCTGCGCGCCGCTCTCGCCGCGCAGGGTGTCCGCCGCCGCCAGCAGGCGTACCGCACGCGGCTGCTGGGCGGGCGCGGTGCGGAGCAGCAGCAGCGAGAACTCCTCCAGCGCGTCCGGCAGTTCGGTGCGCTCACCGTAGGCCCCGTACAGCCGCAGGCTCTCCCGCAGCGCCCGGTCCGCCGGGTCCGGCTCGTCGCCCTCCAGGGCGAGCGCGGCCGCGGTCCGCAGGGCGCCCGCGAGCCCCCGCCCGTCCCGGATCCGCCGGAACGTCTCCACAGCCCGGTCCAGCAGCTCCCGCGCCTTGCGCCGGTCGCCCTCGGCGCGCAGGACGGCGGCGAGCGAGCCCGCCGCCTCGGCCGCGCCCCCGGTGACGCCCATCGACTCCAGGGCGTTGAGGGCGGTCACCAGGACCGCCCGCGCGCCCGCCGGATCGCCGGCCCGCAACAGGGCCGCGCCGAGCCGGGCGGAGACGAGCGCGTTCTGCCTGCGGTCCCCGACGGCCTTGCCCAGGGCCAGCGCGTGCCGGTGGCGGCGGACGGCCTCCTGCGGATCGCCCAGGGCGAGCGCGAACACGCCCGACGTGTCGGCGAGCCGGGCCCGTACGGCCTCGGGCAGCGCCGCCCCGCCCGCCTCGGCGGTGTCGTCGCACCACTCCAGGCCCTCCCGCAGCCGCCCCTGCGCCAGCCACGGGAGTCGACAGCCGAGCACCAGGGCGGCTGCCGCCTCGCTGTCGCCGCGCTCGCGCAGTCGCCGCAGGGCGACGCTGACGTTGTCGCCCTCGGCCGCCAGCTCCCGCAGCAGCCGGTCCTGTCCGGTGCCCCGCAGGCCCGGCAGCGCGGCGGTGACCAGCAGCCGGTAGCGCTCCGCGTGCGCGTCGAGCGCCGCCCCCTCGGCGCCCGAATCCGCCAGCTCGGCGCGGCAGTGGGACCGTACGGGCTCGGGCACGGCCAGCCGCGGCTCTCCCTGCTCCTCGCCCACCACGGCGAGCAGCCCGCGGTCCAAGAGGGTCTCGACGGCCGCCTCGGCCGACAGCCCGGCCGCCGACAGGCCGAAGCCGGGCTCGTACACGCAGAGCCGGCCCAGCAGTGCGCGGACGCCGTCGTCCAGGCCGCGGCAGCTCCACTCGGCGAGCGCGGCGAGCGAGCGGTGCCGCTCGGGCGCGTTCGCCGGGCCGCCCGACAGCACGGTCGTACGGCCGCGCAGCCGCCCGGGCAGCAGGTGCGCGGGGAACAGCCGCAGCCGCCGCGCGGCGAGTTCGACGGCCAGCGGCAGGCCGCCCAGCAGCGTGCAGATCTCGGCGACGGCCCCGGCGTTCTCCAGGGTGAGGGCGAAGGAGGGGTCGGCGTCGCGGGCCCGGCGCACGAACAGCGCGACCGAGGCCGCCTCCTGCACCTCCTGCGGATCGACGGCGCCGCCGGCCGTCCCCCGCCGGGGCGCCGGTACGGGCAGCGGCGCCAGCGGCAGCAGCTGCTCCCCGTACACCCCGAGCGGCTCCACCGCGGTGGCCAGCACCACCACCCGCGGATCGCCGGCGAGGGCCTCCACGGTCGCGGCGGCGGCCGGACGCGCCTCGTGGTCGCAGCCGTCGAGCACGACCAGGATCCGGCCGGCCGGACCGTGCACACCGGCCGGACCGTGCGGTTGCGGCAGGTACGGGCGCACGGCCGCCGGGTCCGCGTGCTCCACGCGGGCGAACTCCCCGCCGATCTCCCGTACGACCTCCACGGCCAGCCTGCTCTTGCCCACGCCGGCCCGCCCGGTCACCGTCATCAGCCGCACCGCCGGGTCCCGCAACCGCTCCCGCAGCGCGGCGGCTTCGAGCTCGCGGCCGACGAGCTCCGTCACCGGACCCAGCGGGTGCCCCCACGCCTCCTGCCTCCCGCTCATGCGCGGATCCCGGCCGGATGGATCCGCCAGAGCCCCGGACGGATCTCCACGGCACGCGCCGCAGCCGCGCCGGAAGCGGAACCGGCACCCGCGCCGGGACCGGAGCCCGCGCCCGGCCCGGACGGGGTGCTCAGCGCGCGCAGCGAACGCAACGCGTACACCTCCAGCCGGTGGTCGCGCAGCGTGCCCGCCAGCTCCAGGCACTCGCCGAACCAGGCCCGGGCGCTCTCCGGCCCGTCCTGCGCCAGCGCCAGCAGCGCCCGCGCGCGGCTCGCCTCGTACCGGCCCCGCGTGCGGCCGGGCGCCGACAGGGCGGCGAGGGCCGGCTCCAGCAGGGCGGCCGCGTCCGCCGACTCCCCTGCGTCCAGCCGCAGTTCGGCCAGTCCCACGAGGGCGCGCGCCGCCTCCTCCTCGTCGTCCGCGGCCCGGGCGAGGGCCAGTGCCCCGGAGAACAGCTCGTGGGCCCGCTCCACGCGCCGGTACTGCCAGGCGAGATCACCGAGCGAGCGCAGCATCCCGCTGGATCTGGTCCGCAGGCTGACCGCCTCGGTGCGTTCCACCGCCGCCGAGGCCGGCGTCACGATCGCCGCCGTCGACACCCAGGTCGTCCGCGCCGGCGAGGCCGACCGGGTCTTCGTCACCGCGACCGCCTTCGGGGTGCTCGGCCCCGGCGCACCGGTCCTGGACCTCGACGCGGTCCGGCCGGGGGACCACATCGTGGTGACCGGGCCGCTCGGCAGCCACGCCGCCCACCTGGTCTCCCTGCGCGACGGCCTCGGCTACGAGCACCACGTCCCCAGCGACTGCGCCCCGCTCGGCGGCATGCTGCGGGAGGTGGGCGCCGACCTGCACCACGCCCGCACCGTGGTCGCCGGAGGCCTCGCGGAGGTGCTGCGCCAGTGCGCCGCGGGCCGCGGCCTGACGCTGTGCGTCGACGAGGCCGCCCTGCCCGTACGGTACGAGGCCCGCGTGGCCCTGGGCGCCCGCGGCCTGGCCCCCCTGGACGCGGCCTGCGCGGGCTGCCTGTGCCTGTTCGTCCCGCCGGAGCACACCGGCCGGGTCCTGACGGCGCTGCGCGCCCACCCCCACGGCCGGCAGGCCGCCGTCGTCGGCGAGGTCACGGCCGACCCGATGGGGGACGTGGAGTTCCGGGCCCCCGACGGCCGCCTCCACACGCGCACCGTCCCGGCCGGCTCGGTTCCCGAGCGGCTCCTCTGAACCAGGGAGAGAACCGGCCAAATCCGCTACGGGGGCGGTTGGTTGATCCACCCGTGGGGTGCCCCGCCGACGCATATGCTCGGCTCGTACGGACGTGCGTCCGTGCGTCCGTGTGTCCGTATGTCCGTCCGTCCGTATGCCTCGCGAACCGTAAGGGGACCGCGCCGTGAGCGTCCGCATCCAACCCTCCTCCCAGGTCGACGAGAGCGCCGAGCTCGGTGAGGGGACCACGATCTGGGATCTGGCGCAGATACGGGAGGAGGCCCGGCTCGGACGCGGGTGCGTCGTGGGACGCGGGGCGTACGTCGGTCCCGGCGTGCGGATCGGGGACCACGTGAAGCTCCAGAACTACGCGCTCGTGTACGAGCCGGCCGAGCTCGGCGACGGGGTGTTCATCGGCCCGGCGGCCGTCCTCACCAACGACTTCTACCCGCGCGCCGTCGAACCCGACGGCCGGCTCAAGCGCGACGGGGACTGGGAGCCCGCCGGGGTCGTGGTCGCCGAGGGGGCCTCGCTGGGGGCCCGTTCGGTGTGCGTGGCCGGGGTGCGGATCGGGCGCTGGGCGCTCGTGGCGGCCGGCGCGGTGGTGTCGAAGGACGTACCGGACTTCGCGCTCGTGGCGGGAGTGCCGGCGCGGCGGACCGGCTGGGTGGGCCGGGCGGGCGTCCGGCTGGTGGAGCGCGCGGACGAGCCCGGCGTGTGGGAGTGCCCGCGCACCGGCGCCCTGCACGACGAGAAGGACGGCACGCTCCTCGAGCGAACCTGACGCAACGTCGGCAAACTCCGTCACCGGCATTTCCTCAAAACCGCAATCAACGAACATCCGTGGGCATACCTTGTCCCTGTATACGGGATCTGAGCACGCAACAGGCTGTGCTCAGTGGGGGGTTGTACCACGACGAGGGCATCGCCGGCAGTGTGACGGCGGGCGCGCACACCACGCGCCCACCCGCACTGGCGATCACGCATGCTCCGGTCCGAGGCATCGCTGGGGGGTCCAGACGCAGCCTGCGGACGGCTCGTGACGCCGGTGGGACGACACCGGCGGCACGGGCGTCGCCGTCACGCGCAATCCCCTCCGAGGAACGATCAGAGGGGGTAGGTGTCTTGGTGCCGTACGGCTCGGACATACGGAGTGCGCTGAGCACCCGGGGAATCGGGGTGGGGACCCGATGACCAGCACACGATTAGCGGCACTGGCCGGCGAGGACCTGCCGCTGCACGCACTCGCCGAACGACTCCTCGCGCTGGCCGAGGCGGGACTTCCCGCGATGTACCTGCCGGGCGCCGAGACCTTCGTCTTCACCAGGGCGGGCACCGTCTCGCCCGACGGCACCCGCCGCCTGGAGCAGCGGGGGACCAGCACCCGGTACGCGGCCATCACCGCGCTGGGCGCCCGGTTCCTGCCCGAGGACCGCCAGCGCGCCCTGTTCGGCGGACGCACCGCCGGGGAGTTCGCCGGCCTGCTCGTGGAGCGGCTGCCGGGGGTGGTGAACCTAGGCGACGCGGCCCTCGTCACTTGGGCCGCCGCCGAGACCGGTCACCCGAAGCTGTCCGACGCCCTCGACCGGGTGGCGGAGCTGGACGCGCCCGGGCGGCCGCAGTACACGGTCGAGGCGGCCTGGGTGCTCTCCGCCCTCACCGCCGCGCGCGCCGCGGTGGACGTGGAGGACCGCCTCGCGGCCGCCCGCACCCGGCTGCTGGCGGCCAGGACGGGCGACAGCCCGCTCTTCCCGCACGCCACCGCGCCGGGACTGGTCCCCGGATACCGCTCCCACGTGGCCTGCTTCGCCGACCAGACCTATCCGCTCCAGGCACTGGCCCGGCTGCACGCGAGCGGCGACGACGAGCAGGCCCTCGCGGCCGCCGACGCCTGCGCCGCCCGCATCTGCGCCCTCCAGGGCGACGGCGGACAGTGGTGGTGGCACTACGACGCCCGCCGCGGCGACCTGATCGAGGGCTACCCGGTCTACAGCGTGCACCAGCACGCCATGGCCCCGACCGCCCTGCTCGACCTGGCCGAGGCAGGCGGCACCGACTTCGGCGCCGCCGTCCGCAAGGGCCTGCGCTGGATGACGGACGTGCCCGAACTCGCCGGCCCCACCGGGAGTCCGCGGGAGCCGATGATCCGCGAGGACCACGGCGTCACCTGGCGCAAGGTCCACCGCGGCGACCCGAAGAAGGCCGTGCGCGCCGCCCGCGGACTCACCACCCGGGTCGTGCCGGGCGCGCGCCTGACCCCGCTGGACCGGATCTTCCGGCCCCTCGCGGTGGACCGCGAGTGCCGCCCGTACGAGTTCGGCTGGATGCTCTTCGCCTGGCTCGGGGGGCTGCCGAGATGACCCAGCGGCCCTTCCTCTTCGGGATCGCGCTCGATCCCCTGACCATGGACGAGACCGTGCAGCGCTGCCTCGACGCGGTGCGGCGCGGCGAACAGATCGAGATCGGCATGGTCAACGCCGCCAAGCTGGTCAACATGCGGCGCGACCCCCGCCTCGCCGCGGCGGTCGCCGGCTGCGACCTCGTCCTGGCCGACGGCCAGGCGGTGGTCTGGGCCGGCCGCGTCCTGGGCGTCCGGCTGCCCGAACGGGTCGCGGGCATCGACCTGTTCATGCGGCTGCTCGCGGCGGCCGAGGTGGCGGACATCCCCGTCTACCTGCTCGGCGCCGAACAGTCCGTGCTGGAGAAGATGCTCCGGCAGATCTCCGAACGCTTCCCGCGCCTGCGGGTGGCCGGCAGCCGCAACGGCTACTTCGACGACCGCGACCAGGAGCCGATCGCCGACTCCGTCGCGGACAGCGGCGCCCGGATGCTGTTCCTCGGGATGACCTCGCCCAAGAAGGAGATCTTCACCGCGGGCTACGGCAAACGCACCGGCGCCCACGTCGTCCACGGAGTCGGCGGCTCCTTCGACATCCTCGCCGGCATCACCAAGAGGGCTCCCCTGGTGTGGCAGCGGATGGGACTCGAATGGTTCTACCGCACCCTCCAGGAGCCGCGCCGCCTCGGCAAGCGCTACCTCACCACCAACGCCGCCTTCCTGGCCATGACGGTCCGGGAACTCATCCACCGCACACCGTCTGCCGGTTCCGCGAACAGGAGTCACTGATGCGCGTCGTCGTCGTGGGACAGGGATACGTCGGACTGCCGCTGGCCATCCGCGCCGCCGAGGTCGGACACCAGGTGATCGGGTACGACGTGGACGCGCGGCGGGTCAAGAGCCTCGCCGCCGGCGAATCGTACGTGGAGGACGTCTCCTCCGAACGGCTGAGCCGGGCACTGGCCAACGGCACCTACCGCCCGAGCGAACTGGCCCGGGACTGCGGCGGCTTCGACGTCGCCGTCGTCACCGTGCCGACCCCCTTACAGGACGGCGCCCCCGACCTGCGCTACATCGAGGAGTCGGCCCACACCCTGGCCCGCTTCCTGCGCCCGGGCGCGACCGTCGTCCTGGAGTCCACCACCTACCCGGGCACCACCGAGGAGCTGTTCGCACCGATCCTGGAGGACGGCTCCGGACTCACCGCGGGCGAGGACTTCCACCTCGGCTACAGCCCCGAGCGCATCGACCCGGGCAACACCGTCTGGGGCTTCCAGCAGACCCCCAAGGTGGTCTCCGGAGTCGACGCCCGTTCCCTCAAGGCGGTCGAGGCCTTCTACGGGGAACTCGTCGACACCACCGTCCCGGTCCGCTCGCCCAAGGAGGCCGAGCTGGCGAAACTCCTCGAGAACACCTTCCGGCACGTGAACATCGCGCTGGTCAACGAGATCGCGATGTTCGCCCGCCACCTCGACATCGACGTCTGGCAGGCCATCGAGGCGGCCTCCAGCAAGCCCTTCGGCTTCATGAAGTTCACCCCCGGCCCGGGCGTCGGCGGCCACTGCCTGCCGATCGACCCCTCCTACCTGAACTGGCGGGTCCAGCGCGAACTCGGCCAGAACTTCCGCTTCGTCGAACTCGCCAACGACATCAACAACCACATGCCCGAGTACGTGACCCGCCGGGTGATCGACGCGCTCAACGCCAAACGCCGCTCGGTCAACGGCTCCAAGGTGCTGCTGCTCGGGCTCGCGTACAAGAAGAACACCGGCGACGCGCGGGAGTCGCCCGCCGTCCGCATCGCCCAGCTGCTCCTCGACATGGGAGCCAAGGTCCGCGCGGCCGACCCCCACGTGGTGGAGAGCATCAAGGTCGACGCCCGGCTCGTACGGGTCGAACCGACCCGCAAGGAGCTGGCCGCCGCCGACGTGGTCGTCCTGCTCACCGACCACGACTCCTTCGACTACGCGATGGTGACCGAGCACGCCTCCTTCGTCCTCGACTGCCGCAACCGGGTCTCCGGACCCACGGTGGAGGTGCTCTGACCCCATGACCAGGATCGTCTGCGTGGCCGGGGCCCGGCCCAACTACATGAAGATCAAACCGGTGATGGACGCACTGGAGCGCCGCGGCGCCGAGGTGATCCTCGTCCACACCGGACAGCACTACGACGAGTCCATGAACGACGTGTTCTTCCGCGACCTCGGCATCCGCCCGCCCGACCGCTACCTGGGCGCCGGATCCGGCACCCACGCCCAGCAGACCGGGCGGGTGATGGCCGCCTTCGAGCCGCTGCTCGACGAACTGGCCCCGGACGCCGTGGTGGTGGTCGGCGACATCAACTCCACCCTCGCCTGCGCCCTGGTCACCGCCAAGGCCGGCCCGCTGCTGGCCCACGTGGAGTCCGGGCTGCGCAGCCGGGACTGGAGCATGCCGGAGGAGGTCAACCGGGTCGCCACCGACCGCCTCAGCGACTACCTGCTGGCCCCCTCGCCCGACGCGGCGGCGAACCTGCGCGCGGAGGGCTACCGGGAGGACCAGATCCACGTCGTCGGCAACGTCATGATCGACACCCTCCTCGCCAATCTGGACCGCGCCAGGGCGTCGGACGTGCTGGACCGGTACGGACTCACCCGCGGCGGATACGGCCTGGTCACCCTGCACCGGCCCGCCAATGTCGACGACCCGGCCGCCCTGCGCGGCCTGCTCAAGGCCCTGGGCGAGATCGCCGACCGCTGCCCGCTGCTGCTGCCCGTGCACCCGCGGGCCGCGGAGCGGCTCGCCGAACTGGGCGTGCCCGGCGGCATCCGGCTCGTACCGGCCGCCGGATACCTCGACTTCATCGCCCTGCAGGACTCTGCGCGCCTGGTGCTCACCGACTCCGGCGGTGTCCAGGAGGAGACCACCGCACTGGGCGTGCCCTGCGTGACCCTCCGGGAGAACACCGAGCGGCCCATCACCGTCGACGAGGGCACCAACGTGCTCGCGGGCACGGATCCGGAGCGCATCACGGCCACCGTGAACCGGGTGCTCGACCACCCGCCCGCACCGCGCTGCCCCCCACTCTGGGACGGCCGGGCGAGCGAGCGGATCGCCGCGGTCCTGCTCGACGGGCCGCCCGCGCACACCCGGCCGCGCCCGACCGACCTCGTCCCGCGCGGGGCGGCCACCGATCGACAGCACGTGCTGTAAACGCAATGCGAAGGGGAAGACCATGGATCTCGCGGAGATCTGGCGGGTCATGCGCAGACGCTGGTACGTGCTGCTGCCCGGACTGCTGATCACGGCGGCGCTCACCGCCGCCGTGTACCTGCTGGTCCCGGTGGAGTACCGGTCGCAGAGCACGGTGACCCTGCTCAACTCGAAGAAGGCCACGGTGGCCTTCGACGGCAACCCCTTCCTGAGCACCCAGGCCTCGCTCACCGGGATGGCCGACGGCCTGGCCCGCAACCTCAACTCCGACGGCGCCAAGGCCGACCTCAAGGCCCTCGGCGTCACCGGGGTGCACGAAGCGAAGATCGCCGACAACGCGCTCGGCCCCTACATGTGGCTGAGCGTCGTCGGGACCGACCCGGCCGCCGTGCTGAAGTCGGACGAGATCCTCACCGGCTACGCGGAGAAGCGGCTGCTGGACTTCCAGAGCCAGCAGTCGGTGGCACCCGACGCCATGATCCGGATGTCGACCATCGTGCCGCCCCAGAAGCCGGAGGCCCAGACCAAGGCCAGGCTCCAGTTCCTGGTCATGGCGGGCGCGCTGGGCTTCGTACTCAGCCTGGTGGCCACCTTCTTCGTGGAGGCCCGCAAGCGGCAGCGGTCCTCGCCGGGCCGGCACCGGCCCGCCCCCGGCGAGGGCGGCGAGGCCGGCGGACCGGCCGGGGCCGGCGGGGGGCGCACGGAGGACGCCGGTGACCCGACGGCCACCCTGCGCATGACCGTCGCCCACCCGGCCGGCTCCGGCGCGGCCGGCTCCCGTACGGGCGGCTCGCCGTGACCGCCGCCGGAACGGACACCGGGACCGCCCCGCAGGCGGCGCCGTCGCTGGGACGGAAGGTCGGCTCCGCGGCCAAGTGGAGCCTGGTCAACACCGTGGTCATGCGCCTCGGCAACTTCGTGACCGGGATCATCCTGGCCCGCTTCTTCCTCGGGCCCGAGGCCTGGGGCGTGTACGGGATCGCGCAGACGGTTCTGCTGGTCCTGCTCTCCGCCAACGAACTCGGCGTCTCGCTCGCGATCGTCCGCTGGGAGGGCGACCCGCGCCGCTTCGCCCCGACCGTCCTCACCCTGAGCGCCCTGTCCAGCGGCCTGCTGTACGTGGTGCTGTTCGCGGTGGCCCCCGCGGTGGCCGGCGTACTCGGCTCGCCCGAGGCCGCGGGCGTGCTGCGGGTCATGTGCCTGTGCGTGGTCCTCGACGGTCTCGCCCAGGTGCCCGCCGGCTTCCTCACCCGGGAGTTCGCCCAGGGCCGGCGCATGGCCGTCGACGGCCTCAACTTCGTCCTCAGCACCGCCGTGACCCTGCTGCTGGCCATCGACGGCTGGGGCGCCATGAGCTTCGCCTGGGGCTCCGTCGTCGGCAACGTCGCCGCGCTCATCGGCTGCTGCCTCGCCGCGCCCGGCACCCTGCGGTTCGGCTGGGACCGGGAACAGGCGAAGGCGCTGCTGCGGTTCGGGCTCCCGCTCGCCGGCGCCAGCATGCTCGCCCTCGGCGTGGTCAACGTGGACACCATGGTCGTCGGCTCCGCCCTGGACGCCCTGGCCCTGGGCTTCTACGTGCTCGCCTTCAACATCTCCGGCTGGCCCGTACGGATCATCTCCGAGGCGGCGCGCCGCGTCTCCTTCGCGGGCTTCTCCCGGCTGGCCGACTCCCCGCAGGCCCTGGCCGCCGGATTCGGCCGCGCCCTCGGCGTCGTGATGACGGCCACCGTCCCCCTCTGCGTCCTGCTCGCCGCCCTCGCCGGACCCCTCGTGGAGCTGATCTACGGCGCGCGCTGGCTGCCCGCCGCCCGCGCCCTGCCCTGGCTGATGGCGCTCGGCCTGGTCCGGATCGGCTGCGAACTGGCCTACGACTGCCTGGTGGCCATCGGCCGGCGCCGTTCGCTCATCGGGGTCCAGGGTCTGTGGCTCGCCCTCCTGCTCCCGGCCCTCGTGGTCGGTGCCCGCACCGGCGGGATCGTGGGGGTGGCCCAGGGACACGTCCTGGTCGCCGTCGCCGTCGTGGTTCCCGTCTTCCTCCTCGCCCTGCACCGCGGCGGCATCCGCCTGGGAACCGTCGCCCGCGCCTGCGCCTGGCCGTTCCTCGGCGGGGTGGCGATGACCGTGGTCGTCCTCGGCCTGGCGCGCCACCTCGGCGACGGGGTGCTCCCGCTCCTGGCCGCCGGGACCGCCGGCACGCTCGTCTACGGCCTGTGCGTCCTGCCCAGCCGTTCGTCACTGCGGGGGCGGCCGGCGTGACACAGCACCGGAGGCGTCTGGCCGCCTGGCTGCTCGCCGGGGTCGTGCTGGTCGTCGTACTGACCCTCTACCAGGCGGACCGCACCGGCGTGAGCGATCCCGCCGCCGCGCCGCCCGCCACACCGACCGCCGCACCCTCCGGTACGGCGGCCCCCGCGCCCACCGCCACGCCGAGCCCCTCGGCGACACCCTCACCGACGCCCCGACCGGGGACGGCCGAACCCTCGCCCTCCGGCGCCGCCTCCTCCTGTACGTCGCCCGGAGCCTGCGGATTCCCCGACGAGAACAGCACCGGCCCGCGCATCGCCCTGGAGCGGCACGACACCGGCAACATGTCGGTCAAGAAGGACGGCACGGTCATCAAGGGCTGGGACATCCGCGGCTCGCTCGACGTCTACGCCAACGACGTCACCGTCATCGACAGCAGGATCACCTCCACCAACTGGTGGGGGATCAACCTGCGCCCCGGCTTCAGCGGACTGAAGGTCCTGCACACCACCATCACCGCCGTGCCGGGCAAGGGCCCCGACAACGGCGGCGTGAACTACGCCGTCTCCAACATGGGCGCCAGCTCCGTCGAGGTCGGCTGGTGCGACGTCTCGGTCTTCGGCAACGCCCTGTCCATGGGACAGGGGAACCTGCACGACAACTACGTGCACGACCTCGTGGCCTTCCGCAACCAGGGCGGCGAATGGCAGCACACCGACGCCGTCATCAGCGGCGGCGGCAACAAGGGCCGGCTGGTCCTGCGCCACAACACCCTGCTGAACTCCACCCCGGTGGACCGGGGAGCCACCGCGGCCGTCGGCCTGTTCGCCGACACCGGGGTCGTCTCCTCCGTCGTCGTCGACGGCAACTGGCTGGCCGGGGGAGCCTACGCGCTCTACGGCGGCGGCCCGGGCGCCACCGGCATCGAGGTCACCGACAACGTCTTCTCCACCGAGTACCACCCCGGCGCCGGAGCCTACGGCCCGGTCGCCGCCTGGAACGCGGGCGGCGCCGGGAACGTGTGGAAGGGCAACCGCATGTCCGACGGGCGGCCCCTGACCCCCGAACCACCCGGCTGAGGACGGAGAGTTCATGATGCGTCGGATCGCGCGGGCCCCCTGGGAGCTGCTCAAGCGGGCCTTCGGCTGGCTGGTGCTCTTCGAAGCCAGGAACAAGGTCCTGCTGGCCCCCTCCGCGCTGCGGCTGCGGCGTTTCGAGGACGCCGAGACCGCCCGCCTCGCCGCCGTCCTGGGCCGCCCCCCGGCCGCGCTCGTCGCCACCGTCATCCCCACCCACCGGCGCCCCGAGGGACTGGTCGCGGCGGTCCGCTCGGCGCTGGCGCAGACCGTCACCGACCAGGTGGTCATCGTCGTCGACGACGGCGCCGGCCTGCCCGAACTCCCGCGGGATCCACGGCTGTTCGCGGTGTCCCTGGCCCGCAACACGGCGACCGCCGGAGTGGTGCGCAACGTGGGCATCCGGCTCACCCGTTCCCGGTACGTGGCCTTCCTCGACGACGACAACCTGTGGGAACCCGACCACCTGGAGCAGGCCCTGGCGGTGCTGGAGCCCTCCGGCGGCCCCGACGCCGTCTACACGGCGCTGCGCAGGGTGCTGCCCGACGGCACCGAACGGGACGTCCTGTCGGTGCCCTTCGACCGCCGCCGCGCCGCCCACGAGGCCTTCCTGGACACCAACGCCTTCGTGGCGCGCCGCACCCGGTCCCTGTACTTCAGCCGGCTGCGACGCACCCCCGAGGTGCTGCCCCGCGAGGACTGGGAGCTCGTCCGCCGCTACGCCCGCCGCCACGAGGTGCGCCACCTGCCCCGCCCCACCGTCCGCTACCTGGTCAACCCGGACAGCTTCTGGACCGCCTGGGAAGAGAAGGACTAGGGGCCGGGGGTGGTGCGCAGGGCGGACGGGCTGGCGAGGGCGCGGGCGGCCGCAAGGCTGGCGGGGCGGCCGAGGACCGCCCGGGAGGACTCCCGCAGCAGGACCGCAGCCCGGAAGGCGGCCGTCGCCGCGGCGCCGTGCCTGCGCCCGTAGAGCCGGACCCGGTTGAGCGTCAGCAGGGTCCACAGGCGCGGCGAGACCTGGGAGTCCCCGCCGAGGTGGGTGGCCGAGGCCGCCGGCTCCAGCCGGGTGACGAAACCGCGGTCCCGGGCCCGCAGGCAGTACTCGGTCTCCTCCGAGTACAGGAAGAAGGACTCGTCCCAGGCCCCGCAGGCGTCCAGGCACTCCCGGGACAGGGCCATCAGCGCGCCGGTGGCCCAGTCCGCGACCGTCGCCCGCTCGTACGCGGCCGGGTCGGTGACCAGCTCGCTCCAGCGGGGGAAGCGCCCGGCCCGGCGGTTGCCGATCACCGCCTCGCCGAGGGCCCGGGTCACGCGCGACTCGCGGCGCAGCGAGTGCAGCAGGGTGCGGCCGTCCTCCTCGTACAGCAGCGGGACGCTGATCCCGACCCGGGCGCCCCCGGGAGCCGCGGCGCCGAGCGCGTCCAGGAGCGGCGCGGCGCAGCCCCGCCGCATCCGGACGTCGGGATTGCACACCAGGGCCGCCCGGAAGCCGCCCTCCCAGGCGGCGGCGGCCCCGAGGGCGGCGTTCACCCCGGCCGCGTACCCGGCGTTGCGGCCGGTCTGGACGACCGTCGCCTCCGGGGCCAGGGCTGCGATCACGTCGACGGTGTCGTCGGCCGAGTCGTTGTCGGCGACGACCAGGCGCCAGTCGAGCCCGGCCATGCCCTCCGGCAGCGAGGCGAGGAACTGCGGCAGCACCGGTGCGCTGTTCCAGGTGACGACGACGACGGCTACCGGACCGGAGCCGGGGCCGGGGCCGGGGCCGGGGCTGGAGTCGGCTCCGGGGAGGGGCCGAGGGGGGACGGGTCGGCGGGAAGACATGGGAACTCCACGGATCGGGGCTTCGGCGCCGCGCGCCGGATGAAGCCGAGGTAGCTGCCTCCGGCGGCGATCGTCAGGAAGAACATCCCGGCGAACATCGGGAAGCTGAGTGCGTCGAAGGTGGCGCTGACGACCAGGGCGACGACGGCGGACGCGAAGAACGCCTGCCCGAGCTCGCGGTCGGACTCGCCGACGGCCAGCCGGCGGATCGCCCCGCCCTGGTGGATGCCGGTGAGGAAGAGGAACAGGAGCGCGAACAGCCCCAGGAAGCCCATCTCGGCGAGGGTCAGCATGTACTGGTTGTCGGTGAAGAAGTACAGCTCGGGGATGAAGGTGCCCAGCCCCCGCCCGACGAACGGGCGCTCGTCCAGGTACGGGACGATCGCGCTGTACTTGACCGTACGGGCCTGGGTGCTGCTGTCGGAGTTCGTCAGGAACGACGCGAACAGCGCGGTGATGGTGCCGATCAGCCCCGGGATGATCACCTTGAAGCAGGCCACCGCGCCCAGCAGCACACCGATCGCGCTCCACCTGCGCTGCGGCTTCCAGCGCGGCACCATCACCAGGATCACGAGCAGCGCCCCGATGATCGAGGTCCGCGACACCGTCAGCGGCAGCGCCCCGCCCATCAGCACCACCGGCCCCCAGCGGCGCCACGCCCGCAGGTGCCGGCGTACCGGATCGAAGGCCTGCTGCACGGCGAAGGGCAGCAGCAGCGCCAGCATCCCGCCGAACTCCAGCGGCTGCGCCGTGGTGGACCGGGGCCGGGTGAACGCCCCGCGGTCCAGGGTCGCGATCTGCGGGACGCTCGACTGCAGCCCGGGGATGCTGATGCTGTCGGCGATGTTGGTCGCGGTGAAGAAGTCGTAGAACCCGACGGCGGCCACGATCGTCCCCATCACCACGGCCCGGCGCAGCAGTACGTCCAGGCGCGAGCGGTCCTGGACGCCGGCGGAGACCAGCACCACCAGCGACACCCACACCAGCAGGGCGATCAGCCCGCGGTCCGCGCCGAGCAGCTCCTTGCGCACGCTCCCGCGGCCCGCGTTCGCGATGTAGGAGGCCAGCACCGACACGGCGAGCAGCCACATGGCCACCCGCGGCAGGCGGGTCCCGGGCGCCGGCCGGATCCGGCCGGTGAGCCAGGTCGCCAGGTACCAGAACAGGGCCAGCAGGGCGAACACGTTGGCCGGGGTGCCCACCCCGCCCAGGCCCGGCAGGGTCAGGTTCGACGGGATGAAGAAGGCGAGCGCCAGATACCCGGTGAGCAGCGCGGTGGCGTCCATGTGGCGGCCCCGGGACCTGCGGCGGCCGGCCTTCCCGAGCGCGGTGGCTCCGGCCGTGTTCTCGCGCCTGCGGCGGCGGGCCGCCAGCAGGGCGTCGGCGACGAAGGAGAGGGTGAAACCGCCGCTGACGCCGAGGATGAGGACCCCCAGCACCTGCTGGTAGCGGCTCTTGAGCTGCGGCACCGGGGTCTGCGGCAGCACGACGGGCGCGGTCTGCACGAAGTAGGCGGGCTGGACCTTGGCCGCCGCCTGGAGCGCGTTCAGCTGCTCACCGGCGAAGGCCGTCAGCGTGTTCGTCTCCTCCAGTACCCGTCCCCGGTCGGTGCCCGTGACCGTCATCGTCAGCAGCGGTCCCGAGGTGTTCGCGGCGAAGCCGACCGTGTACGGATCGGTCACGCCCAGGCTGTGCAGGTCGCGGGCGGCATCGGCCCCGGACAGCGTCCTGATCAGGACGTCCGCCGTCACGACCAGGCTGCCGCCGGCGTTGGATATGGGATTGCCGAAGGCGGGCGGCAGCTGGGAGGCCGCGTTGGAGTCGAGCAGCGCCACCGAGCTCTGCGACTGGTACGCCACCGGCACCGACCGGTACAGGTGGAGCGCGGCCAGCACGCTGAGCAGGATCGCCGGCACGATCACGTACCAGCGCCGGCGCAGCACCGCGCCCATGTCACGAAGGCTCACGAACACCCCTGCCGGGTGGCGGATTTGATGGCGGACCTACCCGGGTCCTGCAAAGATCGGTCATGAAGGAAAGGAACCCCGTGTCGCCTGGTGAGTTGGTCCGTGCGCTCCGTCGGCGCTGGTACGTCCTGGTCGTGGCGGTCCTGCTGGCGGCCGCCGGAGCGGCGGCGGTGCTGCGGCCCGAACCGGTCTACTTCAGCTCGGCGATCGTGGTGCTCAAGCCGCCGGTGACCAGCACCCAGCCGAACCAGCTCGCGAACCTCCAGCCGCCGCTCGCCGCCGTCTCGTACGGGGTGGTGCAGCAGCTGGACTCGCCCGCCGGAGCGGCCGAGCTGAAGGCCGCGGGGGTCACCGGTACCTACCGGATGACACCGCGCAACAGCGGTACCAGCGTCACCCCGCGGCACCTGATCCCCTCGCTCCAGATCCAGGTGGAGCACTCCGACCCGGCGGCCGCGGACGCCTCCGTACGGAAGGTCATCGAGGTCTACACCCGCCACCTGAACGATCTCCAGACCCAGCAGGGCATCCCGGCCGGGGCGCGGATGAGCGTGGACCTGCTGGTGCAGCCGCACGCGGTCGCGCGGACCGGCGACCGGGTCCGCGCCCTGGCCGGAGTGGCCCTGCTGGCCGCGGTCGGCGGCGTGGCGGCGACCCTGTGGAGCGACCAGCTCCTGACGCGCCGGAACCGGCGCCGGCGCGAGCGCGCCGACGCCGGCCCGCAGGACCCGCCGGGAGAACCGGTGGAGACGGGGCATCAGATCCCTCGGCGCTTCCACGACCGCCACCACAGCCACTCGCGCCCCCTGTCGGCCACGGCCGACAGCACCAGCGGCTGAAGGTAGGGCATGACGCGAACGCCGACGCGCCGACGCCTGCGCAGCGCCCGGTACTCGGCCAGCGCGGTGTAGCGGCCGGGCAGGCATTCGGCGGCGAACTCCACCAGCTCGTCCACCGGTACCACCGCCGTGCGCCCCCGGTCGTACGCCCGGTAGGCGCGCCGCAGCGCGTACCGGGCGAGCCGGGTGCGCGCCGCCAGCGACAGCTGGTCGGCCCCCGGCAGCAGGTCGGCGCACTTGTCGAGGACCGAGTCGAAGGCGACCAGGCGCTGGCGCAGGTCGTCGAGCTGTCCACCGAAGTCCGTGGTGGACATGTTGCTGCCGTGGACCCGGTAGAAGGCCTGGTCGGCCCCCTGGACGTAGCCCACGTCGGCGTGGGCCGCGAGCCGCATCCACATCTCGATGTCACCGGCGTGCGGCAGCTCGGGATCGTAGCCGCCGACCTTGCGCTGGAGACTCGTGCGGACGACCACTTCGGGTGAGGTGATGCATCCGGTTCCCTCCCGGAACCGCCGGTCCAGCCACCACCGGCCGGGGTAGACGACCGACCCCGTGCTGTGGGTGCGGGCCGCGGGCAGCGGGCCGCCGTGCCGGAAGCGCAGCGGCCGGCCGTAGGCGAAACCCGCCTCCGGATGCGCGTCGAGCAGGGCGGCGGCGCGCACCAGCGCCCCGGGGACCAGGCGGTCGTCGGCCGAGAGCAGGGCCACGTAGTCCCCGTCGGCCCACTCCAGCAGGCCCTCGTTGTAGGTGGCGATGTGGCCCCGGTTCTGCTCGTGGACCCGGACCTCGATCCGCGGGTCGGCGGCCGCCAGGGCACGCGCGACGTCCGCGGAGTCGTCGGGGGACGCGTCGTCGATGATCAGCACCCGGACGTCGACGCCCTCCTGCTCGTCCAGGACGCTCTTGACGCAGTCGGCCAGGAAGTGGCCGTACTTGTAACAGGGGATCACCACGCTGACCGTGCTCACTGGCCGGCCACCTCCGTGGAGCCGTCCGACTGGAGTCCGTTCGGCGCGGTGGTGGTGAAGAGCGGGCCGACCCAGTAGTTCACGGACCCGAAGGTGTTCGTCGGGAACGTGGTGGTCGCACCGTACTTGTAGAGGCCGTTGGCGCCGCCCGTTCCGTCGGCCGGTGCGACCAGCGGGTAGGAGCGGTGCGCTGCGGTGAAGTAGCCGCCGTCCACCGAGTAGTTGCCGTTCGGCGCGTGGTAGGAGGCCACGTACGAGGTGCCGGCGGTGACGGGCACCGGGGTGGCGAACTTGAGCTGCTGCCAGCCGGTCAGGGTCTCGCTGCCGAAGGTTCCGGTGGCGAGCAGGGTGCCGTTGGCGGCCCACAGGCTTCCGGTGTGGCTGCCGGTGTTGCCGGGGCCCTTGTAGAAGGTGACACCGGTGACGTAGCCGGTCACCGCCGACTGGAAACGGGTGCCCAGTTCGACGGAGTTGGCGTCGTCCACCACGTTGGCGGTGCTCGGCGTGGCGGTGTTCGGCCACAGGCCGCACGGACAGTTGACGGCGGGCGGGTGGGGACTGGTGGTGAAGTTCCACGTGACCGGGGCGGTCATCGCGTTGCCCCACAGGTCGCTCACCTGGACCGACAGGGTGTACGTCGCGTTCAGGGCGAGTTCGCTGGAGGGCGTGAAGGTCGCGCTGTTTGCCGCGCCCATCACCTTCGTGCCCGGGACGTTGGCGCCGCCGGAGTCCTTCAGGGTGAACACCAGGGTCTCGGAGTCGACGGCCGTGGAGAAGGTCGCCGTCGCCGAGGCCGTGATCTGGGTGCCGGTCGCCGCGGACTGCGGCGAGGTGGAGGTGACGGTGGGCGGTGTGGTGCTCGCGGCCGAGGTGTCCAGGACCGCGTCGACCCAGTAGTTGCTGCCGCTCGCCGCCGTGTTCGGGAAGCCGCCCGTGCCGCTGTAGCGGTAGACGCCGTTGCCGCCGTCGGTACCGCTCTTGAGCGCGGTCAGCGGGGCGAGCCCCGCGGACCCGGAGGCGAAGGTGTTGTCGAAGGAGTACCCGCCGTGCGGGGCGAAGTACGAGGCGACGTAGGTGGTGTTCGCCTTGACCGGCACGGGGGTGGCGAAGTTCAGCTGCTGCCAGCCCGACGCCGTCTCGTTGGTGAACGTGCCCGTGGCCAGCCGCTGACCGGTGGAGCTCCACAGGCTTCCGGTGTGCGTGCCGGTGTTGGCCGGGGACTTGTAGAAGCGGACGCCCGTGATCGAGCCGGCAGCCGTGGTACGGATCTTCACGCCGAGCTCCACCGCGCTGCCGTCGCCCGCGTTGACGGTCCCCGGTACCGCGGCCGCGGGCCAGACGGTGCAGGGGCACTGCTGGGGACCGACGGTCAGCGGCACCGTGGTGACGGCGCCGATGTTGACGCTGTCGTCCACCGCGCGGACCTTGATCTGCACGGAGCCGGGAGCGGTCGGCGTCCACGTGTAGCTCCACGAGCCGACGCCGTTGGTCGCCTTCCAGGTGGTGCCGCCGTCCGTGGAGACCTCCACCCGGGCCACCACGCCGCCACCGCCGTCGGCCGCCGTGCCGGTGACGGTGACCGGCCGCAGGGCCGGCACGGTGGCGCCGGACGCGGGGCTCGTCACGGTGACGGTCGGCCCGGTGGCGTCGGTGGACGCGGTGGCCGGGAGCAGGTTGCCTTGCAGGCTCTTGGGTTGCACCCCCATGTCGGCGAAGACGTTGACGGTGGCCTGCTGCATCCGCTTGTCCTCGGTGACCACCGCGTCGTCGGGGTTGCCCGTCGGCATGTTGGTCAGGCCCCACGACCACTGCACCGTGCCCGTGCCGAAGACCAGGGCGTGCGAGGTCGGGTCGCGGAAGGCCACCAGGCTGTGCGTCGCGGTGCCGTTCCCGTAGGTGTTGCCGTAGTCCAGCCGGTACTTGCCGTCCTCGATGTCGACGGTGGTGGAGGACATCTTGATCTGCCCCGGCGGCCGCGCCGCGTCCTCGACGTCGGAGTCCCATTCGTAGCCGAGGGTTCCGGTCGGGAAGGTCGCGGTCTGCGAGGGGGTCAGGTTCGCGACCGTGGTGTTCCGCCACAGCCGCATCCTGGCGAAGGCGCCCGGCACGGTGATCGCGTCCGCCCGGTAGCCGTTCACCGTGAACAGCGTTCCGGTCAGCTGGTTCTGGGGCTGGTACGGACGCCCGTTGGTGGCGCTGGCCGGGTCCATGAAGGTGCCCGTCCAGGTGCCGCTCGGGTCGGGGACGCCGTTGGGCACCGGGAAGGAGAGCTTGGTCTCCTTGTAGCAGACCAGTGTCCGGTTGGGGGTGTTGGCGCCGTCGATGCTCGGCGCCAGCCGGGTCTTCCAGAAGATCTCGTTCCCGGCGAAGTACGTCTGGTGCTGGCCGGCGCGCCGGGCGTTCAGGGCGTTGGTGAACTGCTCCTGCGTCCAGTACTCGTCGTGCCCGGAGGACATGAACACCTTGTGGTTCTGCATCAGGGAGGCGCCGCGCACCGACATGTCGATCCCGGACATGTAGCTGAGGTCGTAGCCGTTGCGCTCCAGCCACGAGATCATCTGGTACTCGGAGCCGTAGATCCCGTTCTCCCCGCCGATGTCCATCGGCCGGTTGTAACTCACCTCGTACGCGCGCCCGTCCGGTGCGGGGCCGCCGCCGTCGTAGAGGTCCTGGCCGCCGTAGTTGTTGTACGCCTGCCAGGTCTGGTCGCTCGTCTGCACGAGGATGTCGGAGTGGCTGGAGTCGTTGCGGACGACGAACGGGTACGGCATCAGGCCGTTGCCGTCCGCCTGGTCGAAGTTGGCGATGTACAGGCCGGAGACGGCGTTCGACGGCACGCTCCACGTCGCCGTCACGGGCCAGTTGCCGCAGTCGACCAGGCCCGTCGACGCCTTGGTCGTGCAGCTCTTCGGATTCCCGCCCTGGGAGAAGTTCGCCGGGTAGGTCTGGGCGGCCTGGGCCTCCGTCGACAGCAGCCGGGCCCCGTCGCCCCCGTAGTAGCCCAGCCGGTAGACCGAGACGCGGTACGGGGAGGGGGACTGGACCTTGAACTGCACGGTGTCGCCGGCCTGGACGCTCATCTGGGCGCTGAATCCCTTGATGTCGCCCCAGGCGCTGGGCGCGAACCACTGCGACATCGGCGTGCCCGGCTTGGAGTTCTCGCAGACGACGGCGTTCGACGTCGGACCGCAGGGGTCTGCGGCACCGGCCACGGAGGCCGGTGAGAGGACCGTGGCCACCAGGGCGGCGACCACGGTGAAAAGACCGTACCGGAACCGGAGCAGCCTTCTCCGCTTGTTCATCTGTACCTCATTTGTTTGCGTGAACCGGGAGGCGTCAGCGCAGGGCACCGCTGAGCGCGTCCACGACCCGCTGCTGCTGGTCGGCGGTGATCTGCGGGAAGAGGGGGAGGGAGAGCATCCGGTCCGCGGCCTCCTCGGCGTGCGGGAAGGCGCCGCGACCGTGCCCGAGGTGGGCGAAGGCCGGAGTCAGGTGGACCGGGGCCGGATAGTGCACGCCCGCGCCGATGCCCTCCGCGTTGAGCTTGCCGACGACGGCGTCGCGGTCCGCTCCCGCGACCCGTACGACGTACAGGTGCCACACGTGGACGTTGCCCTGCGCCGTGACGGGCAGGGTGACCCGGCCGGCCGCCGCGAGCTCGCCGAGGAGGCCGTCGTAGCGGGCGGCCGCCGCCCGGCGGGCCGCGTTCCCCTCCGCCAGCCGGGCCAGCTTCGCCCGCAGCACCACGGCCTGCAGGCCGTCCAGCCGGCTGTTGAAGCCGGCCACGTCGTGCCGGTACTTGGCGACGCCGCCGTGGTTGGCCAGGGCCCGGACCAGGTCCGCGCTCTCCTCGTCGTCGGTCACCACCGCGCCCGCGTCGCCGTACGCGCCCAGGTTCTTGCCCGGGTAGAAGCTGGTCGCGGCGATCCCGCCGCTGCCGGGGGAGCGCCCGTCACGCGTCGCGCCCTGGCTCTGCGCGGCGTCCTCGACGATCCGCACGTGCGCCGGCAGCCCCGCGGTCAGCTCGGCGGTGGCGGCGCACTGCCCGTACAGGTGGACCGGGACCACCGCGCGGGTGGCCTTGCCGACGGCGTCCAGCGCGGCCCGCGGGTCCATCAGCAGGGTGTCGGGAAGGCAGTCGACCAGCACCGGCCGGGCACCGATCCGGGCGACGGCGCCGGCGGTGGCGATGAAGGTGTTCGCGGGCAGCACCACCTCGTCGCCCACCCCCACCCCACTGGCCCGCAGCGCCAGTTCGAGGGCGTCGGTGCCGTTGGCGACGCCCACGCAGTGCCCCACCCCGGCGAACTCGGCGTACTCGCGCTCGAACGCGCGGACCTCCTCACCGCCGATGAAGGCGGTGTTCGCGAGGACCCGGTCGAATCCGGCCTGTAATTCCCCCGCCACCTCGGCGTGCGCCGCCTTCAGGTCCACGAGCGGTATCTGGTTCATGCGACTGGGCTCTCCATCCGTGTCCCCGGCCGGCGGCCGGTCATCTCCCCATCGGTCCGCAGCTCGTCGAGCGCCGGAGCGTCCGCGGCGCGCAGCCGGCGGGCCGGGCTCCCGGCCCACACCTCGCCGGCCGGCACATCGGCCAGGACCGTGCTTCCCATACCGGTCAGCGACCAGGCGCCGACCGTCGTGTACTCGCGGACCAGCGAGCCCGCCCCCACATAGGCGCCCCGGCCCAGCCGCACCCCGCCGCCGAGGCGCACCCCCGAGGCGAGCGTGGCGAAGTCCCCGACCACGTCGTCGTGGGTGAGGACGACCTGCGGCATCACCGCCACGTGCGACCCCACCCGGACGGCCGCCGTCAGCACGCAGTGCGCGAGCAGCACCGAGCCCGCGCCGAGCACCGAGGACCCCGACACCACCGCCGTCGGGTGCACCACCGTCGCGTAGCGGGTCACGGGCAGCCCCAGCCGCCGCACGAGGCGGGCCCGTACGGCGTAGTCGCGCGGGCTGCCCACGCAGACCACCACCCGGGCGGCCCCCAGCTCGTGCACCCGGTGGCTGCCGCCGAGGACCGGCGCCCCGTCCACGTCCCGGCCCGCCAGGGCCGGATCGTCGTCGAGGTGCCCGGCGAGCCGCCACCGCGGCGGCAGCCCGCGCGCCACGTCGGCGGCGGCCACGTCCCGGACCGCCTGCGCGGTCTCCCGGGCGAACCCGCCCGCGCCGACGATCAGCAGGTCCTCGGTGTGCCGCGGCCCGTTCATCCGCCGGCCTGTTCCCGCAGCACCGTCACCACCCGGTCCTGCTCGGCTTCGGTCATGGTGTGGAACAGCGGCAGGATCAGCGAGTCGCGGCTGAGCCGCTCGGTCACCGGCAGCGGCGCCGCCCCGTGCCCGGCGTACGCCGGCTCCAGGTGCGAGGCCATGATCCCGCGGCGGGCCGAGACGCCCGCCTCGGAGAGCGCCGCGAGCAGCGCGTCCCGGCCCACCGGGAAGTCCTCGGCGGGCAGCACCCAGTACGACTGGAAGTTGCCCTGGCCGTGGGCCGGGTCCCGGACCGGGGTGATCCCCGGCACCTCGCGCAGCAGCTCCTCGTACCGGGCGGCCAGCGCCCGGCGCCGGGCGACGATCGCGTCCAGCTTGCCGAGCTGCACCAGGCCGACCGCGGCCTGGATGTCGGTCATCCGGTAGTTGTAGCCGACCTCCAGGTAGCTCTCGACGATCGGCTTGCTGCTCGCGTGCCGCTGCGCCGCGGACACGTTCATCCCGTGCTCGCGCAGTCGGCGCAGCCGCTGCGCCCACCGCGCGTCGTCCGTGGTGAGCATGCCGCCCTCGCCGGTGGTGATCACCTTGCGGGGGTGGAAGGACCAGGCGGCGAGCAGCGCGCCGTGGCCCACCGACTTGCCGCCGACCGTCGCGCCGATGCCGCAGGCGGCGTCCTCCACCAGGGCGAGGTCCCAGTCGGCGCAGGCCGCGCGCAGCGCGTGCACGTCCGCGGGCACCCCGCCCTGGTGGACGGCGAGCACCGCCTTCGTACGGGGCGTGCGGACCGCGTCCACGGTGGCCGGCGTGAGGTTGCCGGTGGCCTCCTCGACGTCCGCGAAGACCGGCCGCGCCCCTACGTAGCGGACCGCGTTGGCCGTGGCGATGAAGGACAGCGAGGGGACGACCACCTCGTCGCCCGGACCCAGGTCCAGTGCGACGAGGGCCAGGTGCAGGGCGGTGGTGCAGGAACTCACCGCGATGCCGTGCTCGGCGCCCACCCGCTCCGCGAAGGCCCGCTCGAACTCGGCGACCCGGGGCCCCTGGGCCACCCAGCCCGAGAGCACGGCGTCGGCCGCGGCCTTCGCCTCCTCCTCGCCCAGCCACGGCACCATGACCGGGATGCGGGCGGGCGGTACGGGATCCTGCGCGCTCATCGGCCGGCCTCCCCGGCCGCGGTGTCGGACGCCGCTGCCGCCGCTGCCGCCGCGGCGTCGGCGGTCCGCTCGGCCCGCCACCAGTCGACCAGGTCCCGCAGCCCGGCGCGCAGGTCGATCCCGGCGGTGAAGCCGAGCCGCTCCGCGGCCCGCGCGGTGTCCGCGAGCCGGCGGGTCACGCCGTTCACGGCGCGGGCCGGACCGTGCTCCGGAACCAGGCCGTCCGCGCCCATCGCCTCCAGCAGCCCGTTCGCCAGCTCCAGCAGGCTGGTCTCGGTCCCGCTCGCGATGTTGAACACCTCGTCGGTCAGGTCCGATTCGGCGGCCAGCAGGTTGGCGCGCGCGATGTCCCGCACGTCGACGAAGTCCATGGTCTGGAGGCCGTCCCCGAGGATCAGCGGCGGCTCGCCGGAGGCGATGCGCTCCATCCAGCGGATCAGCACCTCGGTGTAGAGGCCGTGGATGTCCATCCGAGGCCCGTACACGTTGAAGTAGCGCAGGGCGACGTAGTCCAGCCCGTACATGGAGTGGAAGCTGCGCAGCATCCCCTCGTTGAACGCCTTCGCGGCGCCGTAGAAGGTGTCGTTGTTGTACGGGTGGTGGCGCTCGGTGGTCGGGAAGGTCTCGGCCAGCCCGTAGACCGAGGCCGAGGACGAGGCGATCACCTTGCCGACCCCGGCGGCGGCCGCCGCCTCCAGCACGTTGAACGTGCCGTCCACCATCACCTCGTTCGCCAGCCGCGGCTCCTCCGCGCACTGGGTGATCCGGATGGCCGCCAGGTGGAACACCAGCTCGGCGCCCTCGGTCACCTTGCGCACCGCGGCCAGGTCGCGGATGTCCCCCTCGACGACCTCCACCACGCCGCTCGGCAGGGCGCGGGCCAGGTTGGCGGTCCGCCCCCGCACGAAGTTGTCGAGCACGACGACCTCGCGCGCCCCGTTGTCCACCAGCAGGTCCACCACGTGCGAGCCGATGGTGCCCGCTCCGCCGGTGACCAGAATCCTCTTGCCTCGTACGCTGCTCAACGCCGTGCCCCCACTGAGTCGTTCATCGTCATTCGTGTCACGTGACCCGCGAACGGTCAGCGGCCGGTGCGCAGTCCGACGACCGCGCCCTTGAACTCCAGGCTCCGGGAAGCCGCTTCCAGGATGTCCAGCACCTTCAGGCCCGCCCGCCCGTCGGTCAGCGCCGGCCGCCCCGAGCCGATCGCCGCGGCGAACTCCTCGACCATGCTGCGCAGGGCCTCCTTCTCGCCGATCGCGGGCGCCACCATGTCGCCGGTCCGGTAGGAGACGAGCATGTCGCGGCGCTCGTCCGCGCCGATCTCCTGCGGGGTGCTCAGCTCCACGCCGCGGTCGAACACCGCCACGCGCTGGGAGGGGTTGAGGTCGTCCCACACCAGGGTGCGCTTGGACCCGCCGACCATGGTGGTGCGCACCTTCGTCGGGGAGAGCCAGTTGACGTGCACGTGCGCGATGGCGCCGGTGCTCAGCTGGAGCGTCAGATAGGCCACGCAGGACTGTCCGGCCCCGATCGGGTCGGCTCCGTGCGCGGCGACCGCGACCGGCTGCACGTGGTCCGGGAGGATGAAGTCGAGGACCGACAGGTCGTGCGGGGCCAGGTCCCACAGGACGTCGACGTCCTTCTGGACGAGCCCCAGGTTGATCCGTACCGAGTCGACGAAGTGGATCTCGCCGAGTTCGCCGGAGCGGACCATCTCCCGGATGCGGCCCACGGCCGGGGTGTAGCAGTACGTGTGGTCGCACATCAGCGTGAGACCGCGTTCCTCGGCCTCGTCGACGAGCCGCAGCCCGTCCTCGTACGTGGCGGCGAGGGGCTTCTCCACGAGGACGTGCTTGCCGGCGCGCAGGGCGGCCAGCGCGACGTCCAGGTGCGTTCCGGCCGGGGTGGCCACGGCGACCGCGTCGACCGCCGGATCGGCGAGGACCGCCGCGTAGTCCGAGGTCGCCTGGACGGTGGAGTAGCCGCCGAGCACCTGCCGGGCCCGGTCGACGTTCAGATCACAGAGCCAGCGCAGCCGGAACAGCGGACTGGACTGGAAGTTGCGCACGAGGTTGGGGCCCCAGTAGCCCGCACCGACCACGGCGACGCCTAACGGCTCCGCCCGACCGGCGGCCTGCGCGCCGGTGTCCTTCACAGTGTTGGGCTTCACAGCGTTCCCCTTCGTTCCACGCACGCCGACCGGCGTGCAGACAACTCGTGGCCGGGGCGCGTGGAATGGAGGGAAGGCCGTCGAGGGCACGCCGGACGCCTGCGCGACCCGTGCATGACCTGCTCAACGGCGATGGCCCCCCACAACCGATGCTTCGCGTGATTGCGCGTACTACCCCCCGGCCGGCTGCATGTTCCCCCAGGCAGCCGAACCCGTACCTCCTGCCGAAACCGCTCGGCGCCGCTCAATCTAGTCCACCGGGCGTACCCCCGGGCAGAGTTGACGGAATCGCCTGGCTCGGGTGTTCGACCGTGCATACTGCCCGGGTGACCAGCATCGTGATACCGGCCCACAACGAGGGCCGGGTCATCGGCCGGCTCCTGGACGCGCTCCTGGCCGACGCCGACTTCGACTCCCACACCGGCACCGGCACCGACAGCCGCACCCGCGCCCACACCGCCGTAGGCGCCGACGCCCCGGCGGACGGCCCCGACATCGTCGTGGTGTGCAACGGCTGTACGGACGACACCGCCCGGGTGGCGGCCGCACGCGGCTCCCGCGTGCGGGTCGTGGAGATCCCGACTCCCTCCAAACACACGGCACTCCGCGTCGGGGACGAGCACGCACGGGGCTTCCCCCGGCTCTACGTGGACGCCGACGTCGTCGTCGGGGCCGCCGACGTACGGGCCCTGACCGGTGCGCTCGCCGGGAGCCCCGGCCTGCTCGCCGCCGCCCCCGGCCGCGACATCCCGCTGGCCGGCTGCGCCTGGCCGGTCCGGGCGTACTACCGGGTGTGGCAGCGGCTCCCGGCCGTCCGCGAGGGCCTGTTCGGGCGGGGGGTCATCGCGGTGACCGAGCCGGGGCACGCGCGGATCGCCGCGCTGCCCCCGCTGATGGCCGACGACCTGGCTGCGTCCCTCGCCTTCGGGCCGGGGGAGCGGCGCGTGGTCGAGGCGGCCCGGGTCGTCGTGCACCCGCCGCGCACCTGGTCCGACCTCGTCCGGCGACGGATCCGCGCGGCGACCTCCTCCGCCGAGTTCGAGCGCTTCCAGGCCTCGCGGCGGGCGGGTGCGGCCGCGCCGTCCGCCCGTACGGGCACCTCCGACCTGCGGGCCCTCCTCCGGGAGCAGCCGCGGCTGCTGCCCGGGGTGCTGGTCTTCGTGGTGGCCGCGCTCGCCGCCCGCAGGGGGTCCCGCAAGGCCATCCGGAACCAGGACTTCTCCACCTGGCTGCGGGACGAGAGCAGCCGGCAGGGCTGACCGGGGCGATCGGGGTGTCCGGCCGAATCGGGCCGTACGCCCCACCGTTGGCCAGTACAGCCATTAGGGTGCCACTCGCACGTTCGAGTGACTCAGACCGTCGCCACCGGGAGCTCCAGAGCATGTACCTCGCGGACCGCTCCGCGCCCTCGCCCTCGTCCTCAGCCGGGGACACGCAGACCGCGCCGGACGGCAGCCGCTCACGGGCCCGCGCCGTCGGGCCGGCCGTGCTGGCCCTCGGCACGGTCAGCCTGATCACCGACGTCTCCTCGGAGATGGTCACGGCCGTCCTGCCGCTCTACCTGATCGCGGGGCTGGGCCTGAGTCCGCTCGGTTTCGGCGCGCTCGACGGCCTCTACAACGGAGTCAGCGCCCTGGTGCAGCTGACCGGCGGCCACCTCGCCGACCGGGTCCGCAACCACAAACTGATCGCCGGCATCGGCTACGGCCTCTCCGCCCTGTGCAAGCCGCTGTTGCTCTTCGCCCACAGCCTCGGCCCGATCAGCGTGCTCCTCGCGCTGGAACGCACCGGCAAGGGCCTGCGCACCGCCCCGCGCGACGCCATGATCTCCCTCTCCACCCCGGCGGACGCACAGGGCCGCGCCTTCGGCGTGCATCGGGCCATGGACACCACCGGGGCGCTGCTCGGCCCGCTCGCCGCGTTCCTCGTGCTGAGCGTCGCGGTGGACGGCTACGACGCGGTCTTCGGCGTCAGCGCGTGCGTCGCGGTGCTCGGAGTCGTGGTGCTCGTGCTGTTCGTCCCGTCCGGCGGCGGCGGGGCCCTGCCCGCTCCGGCCGGCGCCGGCGGCGCCGCGGCCCGCCCGGACCCCGTAAGGCTGCGCGACGCGTCGGCCCTGCTGCGGCTGCCCCGGCTGCGCGCCCTGGCGCTCTGCGCCGTCCTGCTGGGCCTCACCACCGTCAGCGACGCCTTCGTCTACCTGCTGGTGCAGCGCCGCACCGGCATCGACGACCAGTGGTTCCCGCTCCTGCCGCTGGGCACGGCCGCGGTGTTCCTGCTGCTGGCCGTCCCGGCCGGGAGCCTCGCCGACCGGATCGGCCGGCGCACCGTGTTCCTCACCGGGCACGGCCTCCTGCTGGCCGGGTACGGGCTGCTGCTGTGGGCTCCCGACTGGCCGCCGCTGCCCTACCTCGTCCTCGCGCTGCACGGCATGTTCTACGCCGCCACCGACGGGGTGCTGCCCGCCGCCGTGGCCGCCACCGTCCCGGGGCGGCTGCGCGCCACCGGCCTGGCCCTGGTCGGCACCGGCCAGGCACTCGCCCGCTTCGGCTGCTCCCTGGCCTTCGGCGGGGCATGGAGCCTCTGGGGCACCGGCCCGGCACTCGCCGGCGCCGCGGCCGGGCTGCTGTGCTGCGCGGCCGTCGCCGGACGCGTCCTGCGTCCCGAGGCCCCCGGCGGCGCCCCCGCCGACACGCCCGTCCTTCCGGACCCGACCCGAAGCCCGTGAGGCCCCTCGTATGACGTTGTCGTTGTCACGCCGCCTGCTCGTTCTCGCGGCGGCGGTGCTGCTGCTCGCGGGCCTCGCCGCCGCGCTCGTGGTACGCGCCGCCGACCGCGCCGAGCGGCCGGGGACGGGCGGCCCGGAGATCGCCGCGGGCGGCGGCGTCACGCTCTCCCGCCAGGGCGAACTGCTCTTCCTCAACAGCGGCCAGGGCCCCCGTCGCGGAGCCCTCGCCGCCGTCCCGGCCGGTGCGCCGCAGTCCGCGCGCACCGCCTCCGACCTCGACTGCCGGCGCTTCTACGCCGCCGCGGGCACCGGGGTGTGCCTGCGCTCCTCCCCGGGCGCGCTCGCCCAGGACAACAAGGCCCTGATCGTCGACGCCGATCTGCGCACGGTGCGCAGCCTGCCGCTCGCGGGCACCCCGAGCCGCGCCCGCGTCTCGCCCAGCGGCCGGTTCGCCGCCTGGACCGTCTTCGTCTCGGGCGAGTCCTACGGCTCCGCGTTCTTCTCCACCCGGACCGCGATCCTGGACACGCGCACCGGGAAGCTCGAACCCAGCCTGGAGGAGTTCGCCCTCTCCATGGACGGCCGGGACCACCGCGCCGCGGACGTGAACTTCTGGGGCGTCACCTTCTCCAAGGACGACGACACCTTCTACGCCACCCTCGCCACCGCCGGCCAGACCCATCTGGTCAGGGGGTCGATCTCCCGCCGCACCGTCACCACCCTGGCCCAGAACGTCGAATGCCCGTCGCTGTCGCCGGACGAGACCCGCATCGCGTACAAGAAGCGGGTGCGGCCCGGAGCCACGTTGTGGCGCGAACACGTCATGGACCTGGGCACGCTCCGGGAGCACGCGCTCGCCGAGAAGCGCAGCGTGGACGACCAGGCCGTCTGGCTCGACGACCGGACCCTCGCCTACGCCCTGCCCACCGACGGGGCCGCCGACAGCACGGACCTGTGGACCGTGCCCGCCGATGGCACCGGCGCCCCCCGGCTGCTGACCTCCGGCGCCTCCTCCCCGTCCCGCCCGGGCTGACGGGCCCGCGTACGGACCCGTCACCCCGGGGCGGGGGCGGTCAGATACGGTCCACGAAGGTCCTGACCCGTTCGACGAGCGAGGCGTGGTCCCGGATCCAGTCGTAGTGCCGGCTGCCCCGCACCCCCTCGCCGAGGACCAGCTCCCAGTGCGTCACCCGAGCGCTCGTGAGCTTGTCGCTGAGCCCCCGCACCCCGGCCGGCGGGGCCATCCCGTCGCCCCTGACGGTCACCGCGAGCACCGGCAGGTCCAGCTTGGCCAGCCAGGGCTCGAAGTCCACCGGGGAGGACGGAACGTCGTAGCGGCCCGTCCGGACCTGGGTGGCCATGTCCCGCAGGATCTGCGCGGAGTCGTCGCCCAGCACGCCGATCCGCCGGCCGGGGAAGTACCCGTACGCCGAGGAGAACGCGGCGGCGATCTGGAAACCCGCGAGCATCCCCAGACCCAGGGGGAACGGCCAGCCGCGGTAGTGGCAGGACGGGGCGCCCACCAGGACCGCGCCCGCGGCCATGTGCGGCTCCTGGCTGAGGTAGAGCGTGCCGAGCTGCCCCCCGAGGCTGTGCCCCAGGAGATGGCGCGGCGCTCCCGGGAACGCGGCCGCGACCGTGCGGAACAGCGCGGGGAAGTCGTACGCCACGATCTCGTGGTAGCCGTAGCGCACGCCCCGCCCCGGTCGGACGGAACTGGTCCCCTGCCCCCGCAGCTCACCGACGGCCACCTGGAACCCCGCCCCGGCGAGGGCCTCCGCCAGCGGGGTGTAGGAGGCGGCCCTGGTTCCCATGGCGGGCATGCACACCAGCACGGGAGCCGACGGCTCGTCGGGCCTGCGGTACAGCCGGACGTCGGCCGTGGCGCCGTCCTCGGCGCGCACGGTCTCCGTGGTCGGTTCTGTGGACGGAATTACAGGCCTCCCTCGCTCGTGGCCATCCGGCGCATCTCCCGGAACACGTTCAACAGCTGGATCTCGCTGGACCCTTCGAAGATCGTGAGGGCGCGTGCGTCGCGCCAGCGCTTCTCCACCCCGTAGTCGGCGGCGATGCCGCGCCAGCCGTACAGCTGCAGTATCTCGTTCGACGCGCGTACGGCCAGCTCCGTCGCGGCGTACTTCGCCATGGAGCTCTCCTTGCCGAACGGCAGCCCCTGATCGGCGAGGGCCGTGGCCTCCTCCAGGAGCCGCCGTGCCGCGCAGAGCTCCACGTACAGCCGCCCCAGGGTCAGCTGCACGTGGCTCAGGGTGTCCATGCGGTCGTCGGGGTACACCCGGCGCTCGCCCACCCACGTCAGCGCGTCCGTGAGCATGGCGGCGACGAGCCCGGTGCCGCAGGCGGCCCCGCCGATGCGGATGGTCGCGAGGAGCTCGTTCAGCAGGAACTCGCCGTCACCGGCCCGTCCGATCAGGCTGACCGGCTCCAGGACCACGTCCCGGAAGGTGACCGAGGGCGTGGGAAGGCAGCGGAAGGCCGCCTTCTCGATGTCCTCGCTCACCGTCACACCAGGAGCATCGCGCGGGACGGCGAAGAACGACAGACCGCGTTTGCGGTTGTCCGTCACCGTGTTGGCCAGGACGAGGAACACGTCGGCGACGGTCCCGTTGCCGGACATGCACTTGCCGCCGTTGAGCAGCCACCCCGAGTCCGTCTGCACGGCGCGGGTGGTGGCCGCCAGCAGGTTCGAGCCGTTCTCGGGCTCGGTGAGCCCGAGCGCCGCGTACCCGTTGTCCTTCAGGAGCCGGGTGACGAAGAGCTCCTTCTGCTCCGGGGTGCCGGCGGCGACCACGGGATGCAGGGCGCCTCGGTTGAACACCAGCGTCCAGGTCATCCCGGGGCAGACCGCCGACAGCTCGGCGATGCCCTCGGCGAACTCGGTGTACGAGAGCCCGGCGCCGCCCAGTTCCTCGGGGAAGGCCGCGTTGAGGATGCCCTGGGCCGCCGCCCGTTCGTGGATCGGGACGGGGAACGTCCGCTCCTCGTCGTAGTGGCGTACGTGCGGTGCCATCACCTCGTCCGCAAACGTGCGGAATATCTGCTTCCACTCTGATCGACTGCGCGGTTCTTCCACGACCATCCTAAGAAACGGTGATGACGAACTTGCCGATGTTGTCCCGGTTGCGGAGCCGGGTGATCGCCTGCGGGGCGTCCTCGAGGGCGAAGACCCCACCCACGGCGGGACGGAACACACCCGTGTCGATCAGCTCGACGAGGCGGTCCATCAGGGGCCGGAGCCTGGCCGGATCACGCGCCAGCGCACCGACGTTCACCGTGCAGAACGAGCGGCTGCTCATGAACAGGTCCCGGCCGTTCACGGCCAGGTCGAGCACGCCCGCCGCCCCGATCTCGACGAAGCGGCCCCCCGACCGCAGCAGGGCGAGGCCCTTGCCCACGGCGTCCCCGGAAAGGGAGTCCACGATGAGGTCGAGCCCCTGGTCGGGGGTGATCTCCCGGACCGCGTCGGCGAAGTCCGCCGCCGCGTAGTTGATCGGGTGCTGGACGCCCAGCGCCCGCAGGTGCTCCAGCTTGGCCTCGGTGCTCGCCGTACCGAACACGGTCGCACCGTGGTGCAGGGCCAGCTGCACGCACGCCGTACCCGTCGCCCCGGCCGCGGCCTGCACGAGCACCCGGTCGCCCGCCTCCACGCGCGCCTCGCGCTCCAGGCACGCGACGGCGGTCAGGCCGCTGATCAGCATGGCCACCGCGTCGGTGAAGGAGACACCGGCGGGCAGCGGAGCCACCGTGTACGCCTCCGTCGTCACGCGGGCCGCGTACCCACCCTGCGGGGTGAGCGCGATGACCGCGTCGCCGGGCCGGACGTGCTCGACCGCGTCACCCACCGCGTGCACGACACCGGCCACCTCGTGCCCGGGGACGAACGGCGGGCTGGTGAGGAACGGGTGGAAACCGGTGGAGGCCAGGACGTCGATGAAGTTGACGCCGACCGCGTGCACGTCGATGACGACCTCGCCCGGCGCGGGCCTGCGCACGGGCACGTCCTGCAGCCGCATGTCGAGCCCGGACGCGGTCGCGACGACGGTGTAGCCGCGGACGGTGCTGTGGCGCTCCGTCTCCTCCAGCGTGATCTGCTGCGCGCCCGCCGCCGGCGCCGCCCCGCGGGAACCCTCCCCGGAAGCCGCCCCGGAACCCTCCCGGGAGTCCTCCTGGGGCTCCGCCGCCCCGAGCAGGCCGTCCAGGTGCAGCCCGACGGCGTCCACCGTCCGGTGGTTGAACAGGAACGTCGCCGGCAGTTCGAGCCCGAAGTGGGCACCGATCCTGCGGGTGAGGGAGACGGCCAGCAGCGAGTCGACCCCCAGGCGGTCGAAACGGACCGACGTGTCGATCTCGTCCGGCGAGCGGCGCAGCGCACGGGCCAGCTCCGCCCGCACGAACCCGGCCGCCGCGCCCGCCGCTGCCGCCGAGCCCGCCGAGCCCGCCGCGGCCCGGGCCCGCCGCGCCCCGGCCCCGCCGGAGCCGCGGTTGAAGCGGGCCACCAGGCCGTCCGCGACCTCGTCGCGTACGTCCAGGACCGCCAGCTGCGGGTGGGAGCCGGCCAGGGCGAGCAGGAACGCGCGCGCCCCCTCGGCCGGGGACATCGGGTGCAGGCCCGATTCGAGCAGCCGGGCCTGGTACTTGGGGTCCGCGACCATCCCCAGTTCCGCCCAGGGGCCCCAGTTGACCGTACGCACCGGTGTGCGCCGGCCGCGCCCGGTGCCCGTCAGCGCGTCGAGCGTGGCGTTGCCCGCCGCGTAGGCGCCCTGGCCCGGCGTCACGAACAGGCTGGCCATGGAGGAGAACAGGACGATGAAGTCCAGGTCCTCCGAGGCCACCGCGTCGATGAGGATCCGGGCACCGAGCTCCTTCGGCCGCATGATCGCGTGCATGCGCTCGGGCGGCGTGGACTCGATCAGCGCGTCGTCCAGGATGCCCGCGGTGTGGATCACGCCGTGCAAGGCGCCGAACTGACGCAGCGTCCGGTCCAGGGCGCCCCGTACGGCGGCCGCGTCGGTCACGTCGGCCTGGAGGTAGAGGAGCCGCCCGCCGGCGGCGTCGACCGCCTCCTCCAGCCGCGGGTCGACCTCCTCCCGGCGGCCGGTGAGCACCACGCGGGCCCCCGCCTCACGGGCGAGGGTGACCGCGAGCGTCGAGCCCAGGCCGCCCTGGCCACCGGTGATCCAGTAGACGCCGCCGGGCCTGAGGTCCGCCGGGACGGAGCCGGGCTCCACCGGCGTCAGGGACGGGAGCGTGCGCTCCCCGTGCCGGTACCGGACGAGGAACGCGGCCGGCGGTACGGCGAGTTCCGCGACGACGTCACGGGCGAGCTCGCGCGTCGCCAGCTCGTCCGCCTCGATCCGGATCGCCCGCCCCGACCAGGTCACGGTCTCCTGTTCGAGGGCGCGCAGCAGCGGGGGCAGCGCCACGTCGCTGCTCACCAGCGCGAGCTCGCGGCGGGGCGCCGACCCGGTCCGCGCGGCGCAGCGCAGCAGCGCGAGGAAGGCCTCGCGCTCCGGCTCGACGACGAGCAGGCGCGCGGCCGCCGGCTGCGCCTCCAGGAACGCCACGCCCTCCTCGTCCCCGGGCAGCGGCAGGACGGCGCAGTCGGCGCCGCTCCCGCGCAGCTCCTCCACCAGCGGGGCGCACCGCTGCGCGTCCCCGGTCAGGAGGACGACGTGACGGGGGCGTTCGCCCGGTGCGGCGGGCCGCGCCCGGGGGCGTTCGTCGACGGCGAAGAACCGCAGGGAGTGCCGGGTGCGCATCCGCTTCAGCGACACCCCGGTGAACTGCGCGAGGACCCGGCCCTCGGGGTCGAGGACCGCGACGTCGCAGTCGAAGGTGTCCGCGTCCTCGTCCTCGTCGAGTTCGCCCCGCAGCCGTACGTGGGCCAGGGCCGGACCGGACCACGGCGCGAAGACGTCGACGCGGCGGTAGCCGAACCCGACGAAGGTCCCGTGGGCGCCGGCGTCGAAGGAGAGCCCGGCGATGGACTGCATCGCCCCGTCCGCGACGTCCGCGGGGAGCGGGCGGCCCAGGGTCCGCGACGAGGGCGGCGCGAGCTCGGTGAGCAGCTCCTTCTCGCCCAGCCACATCCCGGTCACCATCCGCATGCTGTCCCCGTACGACAGACCGGAGGCCGCGAGGTGCTCGTACAGGGCCTGCGGCTCGACCGGCCGGGGGCAGCGCCGCCGGATCGCGGACACGTCGACCGCGGGCGGCACGGGCCCGGTGGCCGACCACGAGGCGCTGACGTGCTCCTCCCACGCCGCGCCCCGCTCGTGCGCCGCGCGGCTCTCCACGGACAGGTAGGGCTCGTCCCCCGCGCGCATCCGCCGCGAGACCCGTACGTGCCGGGACTCGCCCTCGGCGACCGCCAGCGAGTGGGTCACCAGCACGTCGTCGAGGCCGTACCCGCCCACCCCACCCGGGTTGAGCTCCTTCAGCGCGGCGTCGAGCATCCACGCGGCGGGCGCGATGGCCCGCTCCTGCACGCGGTGGTCGCGGATCACCGGCAGCGAGCCGGTGACCAGCGTTCCCTCCGCCTGCGGGCCGGGCGGCTCGATCCAGTGCTCCTGACGCTGCCAGGGGTACGCGGGCAACCGCGTGCCGGCCCGGGGCGCGCCGCCGTGGAAGGCGCGCCAGTCGATCTCGCACCCGGCCTCGAACAGCGCGGCGACCGCCTCGTAGGGCGCCCGGTCGTCCGTGCGCCGCATCGCCGGCACGGCCGCCACGGGACGGTCCTCGTCCTCCAGGCACTCGGTCACCGAGACCGACAGCAGGGGGTGCGGGCTCAGTTCCAGGAACACGCGGTGGCCGGCCGCCCCGGCGGCGCGGACGGCGTCGGCGAACAGCACCGGCTCGCGCAGGTTGCGCCACCAGTACTGCGCGGTCAGCCCGTTCGTGTCGAGGCGCTCCCCGGTGAGGGAGGAGTGGAAGGCGATGCCCGCGGGACGCGGTGACAGCCCGGAGAGCTCCGAGAGGAGGTCCTCCCGCAGGTCCTCCAGCAGGGCGCAGTGCGAGGCCACGTCCACCTTGACCCGGCGGCTGAAGACGCCCTTGGCGTCCATGGCGGCGACGAACGCGTCGACGGCCCCGGTCTCCCCGGAGACGATCGTGGTGGCCGGACCGTTGTGCGCGGCGAGCGACAGGCGCTCCCCGTACGGCTCCAGGGCCTTGCGCACGTCCGACACGGGCAGCGAGACCAGCGCCATGGCGCCCTGCCCCCGGTGGCGCATCATCAGGGCGCTGCGGCGGCAGATGATGCGCGCCGCGTCCTCCAGGCGCAGCGCGCCCGAGACGTGGGCCGCGGCGACCTCGCCCATGCTGTGGCCGACGACCGCGGCCGGCCGCACGCCCCAGGACCGGAACACGGCCGCCAGACCCACCTGCATCGCGAAGACCGCCGGCTGGACGACGTCGATCCGCTCCAGCAGCGGGGCGGCGTCCTCCTGCGTCAGGACCTCGCGCAGCGACCACGTGACGTGGGGCGCGAACGCCTGCTCACAGCGCGAGACGGCCAGGTCGAAGGCCGGCTCGGCGGCGAGCAGGGCCCGGCCCATGCCGAGCCACTGGGCGCCCTGGCCCGGGAACACGAAGACGACGCCCGCGTCGTCCGGTACGTGGCGCTCGGCCGTGAACCGCGCCCGTAACCGGGCGAGGAGCTCGTCCTTGTCCTCGAAGGCGAACGCGGCGCGGAACTCCCGACCCCGCGGCCCGCCGCGGCCCCGCAGCTGCGTCGCCGCGGCCGTTCCCCGGCTCAGCTCGTCGCCGCTCAGCCCGTCGGCCCAGGCCGCGTGGTCCGCGGCCTGCGCGCGCAGGGCCGCCTCGGTGCCCGCGGACAGGGCCAGCAGGCCGACGGGGTGCTCCGCGACGGCCACCGGCTCCGTCTGCGGGGCGGGGCCGAGGACCGCGTGCGCGTTGGTGCCGCCGAAACCGAAGGAGCTGACCCCGACCACGCCGACCTCGTCGGGGGACTCCCAGCGCCGCAGCGAGGACTGCACGCGCAGCCCGAGTCCGTCGAAGTCGATGTCCGGGTGCGGCTCCTCGCAGTGCAGGGAGGCCGGCAGGGCCTTGTGCTCGAAGCTCAGGGCCAGCTTGATCAGGCCGGCGATGCCGGCCGCGGCCTCCAGGTGCCCGACGTTCGTCTTCACCGAACCGATCGCGCACGGCCGGTCCGCGGCGCGCCCCCGGCCCAGTACGCTCCCCAGCGCGGCGGCCTCGATCTGGTCGCCGATGGCCGTCCCCGTGCCGTGGGCCTCGACGTAGCCGACCTCCGACGGTGCGACGCCCGCCTGGGCGAGCGCGCGCCGTACGACGTCCTCCTGCGCCTGACGGCTGGGCGCCAGCAGCCCGTTGGTGCGCCCGTCGGAGGTCACCGCCGAGCCGCGGATCACCGCCGAGACGCGGTCGCCGTCGCGCAGCGCCTCGCTCAGCGGCTTCAGGACGACGACGCCCGCGCCCTCGCTGCGCACGTAGCCGTCGGCCCGCGCGGAGAAGGCCTTGCAGCGCCCGTCGGGCGCCATCACGCCCGAGGCGTCGAAGGCCTCGGTGATCGCCGGGCTCAGGATCACGTTGACCCCGCCGACGAGGGCGACGCCGCACTCACCGCGCCGGATCGCCTCGCAGGCGAGGTGGACGGCGACGAGGGACGAGGAGCAGGCCGTGTCGACCGTCAGGCTCGGTCCGCGCAGGTCCAGTACGTAGGAGAGCCGGTTGGCGGCGACGCTGGAGGCCCCGCCCAGCAGGGAGTAGGCGTCCGCGGACGGCGCGTTCGACAGTGCGTCGCGGTAGTCCGAGCTGGAGATGCCGACGAAGACGCCGGTGGGCGAACCGGCCAGGTGGTGCGGGTCGATGCCCGCGTCCTCGACGGCCTCCCAGGCGACCTCCAGCACGAGCCGCTGCTGCGGGTCGATCTTGGCGGCCTCGTGTTCGCCGATGCCGAAGAAGTCGAGGTCCAGGCCGCCGACGCGGTCGAGGAAGCCGCCGAGGCCGGCGCGGTCCGTGCCGTTGTCGCCGCGTCCCCAGCGGGAGAACCGCTCGTCGGGGATCCGTCCGATGGCGTCCACGCCGTGTTCGAGGAGGTCCCAGAAGGCCTCCGGGCCGTCGGCGCCGGGGAACCTGCACCCCATGCCGATGATCGCGATCGGTTCGCCGGGCCGCTGCCCGGCGGCCGGGCGGCCCGGGGCGCTGCGGGCGACCCGGTCGGGCCGCGTGCCCCGGAGGTGGTCCAGGATCTCCGCGAGCGTGGGATGTTCGTACGCGACCGTGGGCGAGACCTTCCGGCCGAGGCGGGCGCCGATCTCACCGGCGAGCGCGACCGCGTCGATCGAGGACAGGCCGTACGCGGCCAGTGGTTCGTGGGCCGAGATGTCGTCGCCCGAACCCATGTGGGCCAGCTCGGCGATGCGCCGGCGCAGCCAGGTTTCCAGCTCCGTGTCCGTCATGTGCTTCCCCCTGTGTCGTGCCGTCGTGCAAGTCAGCGCTTCGTGTTCCACGGATCGAGGCCGGCCAGGTACTCCTTCCGGGTCTCACCGCGCTGCAACTTCCCGCTCGACGTCTTGGGAAGGGTTCCGGCGGGCAGCAGGACGACGTCCCGCGGGGTCAGCCGGTGCTCTTGCATCACGGCGCGCCGTACGGCGTTCGCCACGGTGTCGGGCTCCGCCGCGTCCTTGCCGCCTGCGGCCTCCCGGCGCAGCTCGGCCGCGATCACGACCGCCTCTTCCCCGTCGCGCTCCACGCCGAAGGCCGCCACGCATCCGGGGCGGATCGCCGGGTGGGCGCTCTCCGCGGTCCGCTCGATGTCGTGGGGGTGGTGGTTGCGGCCGCCCACGATGACGACGTCCTTGATGCGACCGCAGACGAAGAGGCCGTCCTCCGTCTGGAAACCGAGGTCCCCCGTGCGCATGTACGGGCCTTCGCCGCTGTCGCCCAGCGTGGCCCCGAACGCCTCGCGGCTGAGGTCGGGGCGCTGCCAGTAGCCGACGGCGACGCTCTCGCCCGCGACCCAGATCTCACCGACCTGCCCCGGAAGGCAGCGGATGTGCTTCTCCGGGTCGACGACGGCCACGTCCAGCGTCCGGCTGACGCCGCAGCTGACGAGCACGCGCGCGCCCGGGCCGCCGTCCGGCACCGGCTCCGCGAAACCGCGCTCCAGCTCGTTCTCGTCGAAGGAGCGGAACGTCCACGGCCGTGCGAGCGGCGCACCGCTCACCAACAGCGTGCTCTCGGCGAGCCCGTACACCGGAATGATGGTCTCCGGACGGAAGCCCGTGGAGGCGAAGGCCTCGGCGAACCGGATCATCGACTCCGCGCGGATCGGCTCGGCGCCGTTCGTCGCGACGGACCAGGAGGAGAGGTCCAGCGTCGCGCGGTCCTCGTCGGTCACCTTTCGCGTGCACAGGTCGAACGCGAAATTGGGGGCCGCCGAAAGCGTCCCCCGGTACGTCGATATCGCGCGCAGCCAGCGCACCGGGTTCTGCAGGAAAGCGACGGTGGGCATCAGAACGGAATGGACGCCCAGCATCGCCGGCATAATGATCATGGAGATGAGCCCCATGTCGTGATAGGGCGGCAGCCAGCCGACCACGACCGTGGACGCGTCGATCCCGAGCGACGTGCGGATGAGGTCGATGTTGTGGGCGAGGTTCCGGTGGGTGACCATCACCCCCTTCGGCTGCCCGGTGGAACCCGAGGTGTACTGCAGGAATGCGAGGGAATCCGGATCCGGGGCGGCGGCGGACCATTGCGCTCCGTCTTCCTCGGGAAGGGTGTCGACCGCCAGCCACGCCGTTTCCCGGATTTCCGGAATGGTGCGTGCCGTCGTCTCGATGACCGCCCGGATGTCCGCGGTGGTCAGCACCGCGGCGGGCTGGGCGTCCTCGGCGATGCCGGCCAGCCGCAGCAGTCCACGGGCGCGCTGCGCGGGGTGCGGGAGGTAGGCGGGAACCGCGACCACGCCCGCGTACAGGCACCCGAAGAACGCGACGACGAAGTCCTGGCCGGGGGTGAACAGCAGGAGCGCCCGGGAGCCGGGCGCCACCTGTGCGCGCAGGTCCGCGGCGACCGCGCGCGCCCTGGCGTCGAGCGTCGCGAAGGTCAGGGAGGGTTCCGCCTCCTCGCCGTCGGGAAGGAAGGTGAAGAGTTCGTCCTGCGGAATGCGGGCGGCGTGGGCGTGCAGGGCGTCGACGACGGTGGCGTAGCGGATTTCGTCCAGGGCAGCGGGCAACGGCGATAATGATGCGTCAAGCATTCTCAGCCTCAATCAGTGCCGGAAGTCGATGCTCGCACCGGGTGCGGGTCGGCGGGCAAAGGGTGAAAGCGACGCGCGACTCCACGAGTGCGGTCGGCGTGAAATGCCCGCTCTTCGATCCGCCCGGGCGGAGTGCAGCAGAGAAGAAGTCAAGCCGGATATGGGGTACTGGGCAGTACTGGTCCAAACCTTAGGTCGGCCCGCGCTACCCGGTCAACTCGCATGGAATGGCCGGATGGTGTCTGCGAATCGATGGGGAGCCGTTTTTTCCGGCCATCCTCGAAAGGCCTGGAAGGATCAGTTCCGCACGCCCTCGGGGCTCCGAGCAGCAAGGACGGTACGGTCATTTACTGACCGCACACGACGCTTGCTGAGCGAAAATGACCGCTTGCGGTGAAGTCATCTCGCCAGTCTGGCGCGATATCTTCACAAAGTGTGGCCTCGCGGGGGGTTCGACGGGCCGCGTGCGGGCAGGTGCCCGACATGACCTTGGAACATCCGGCTGACCAGGGCGGATCGGGGCGGCTCAGCCGCTTCGCGAAGCTCGCGGAACTGGCGTCCAACTTCACCAGCTCCCCCCTCTTCTCCTTCCTGTGCGTCCTGCTGGTGGCCGCCTTCCTCGCGGTCCACTTCGCGGGCCTGGACGAGAGCTGGCAGCACCTGGTGGGCGACGCGATGGGCGCGGTCGCCCTGCTGCTCCTGGCGCTGCTCAAGAACTCCGAGCGGCGCGCCGAGCACGCGATCCAGCTCAAGCTCGACGCGATCGCCGCCGCCCTCCTGGAACAGCAGGAGGGAAGGACGGGCCAGGCGCACAAGGACCTGCGCGAGGCGATCGGCATCGAGGACCGCAACTGAGGCTCCGCGGAGCCGAGTTGGGGCGGGCCTGCGATCGGCGTGGTCAAGGGCGAGGCGGGGCGCGGCTCGGCTGGCAGCGGGAACCGTTCACGCGTGGACGTGTGTCTCCCCGCACACAGCGAGACGTGTCCGGGCGAGTCCCGGCTCGATCCTCAGGGGGGATCTTGACTTCATCGCACCGCGGAAGACTGCGCGCACTGGCCGCCGGCGGGGTACTGGCCCTGGCCGTCAGCGCCCTGACCGCCGCCCCGAGCAGCGCCGCCCCGCAGCCCGGCACACCCGACTCCGCCACAGCCCCGACCTTGGTCGGCCCGGCGGCGGATTCGGCCTCCGAGGCCGCACCGGGCGGCGATCGCACGTACCCGAGCGTCGTCCTGCCCGGCCGCGCCGCGACGCCGGCGCCGGCGGCCGCCGCCAAGCCGCGGCACGACGTCGACGGCGACGGCATCAGCGACCTGATCGTCATGGAGTTCGACCAGACCACCGCCGTCTACCTGTCCTCGATCTCGACCTGGAGCGAGTACACGATCCAGAAGACCGACCCCGACCCCAGCGGCTCGTTCAAGGACCTGCTGCCGGTGGGCGACGTGGGCGGCAGCAGCAAGCCCGAGCTGCTCTCGCTCTCCTTCGACGGGGTGCTCACGCTCTACGAGGCAGGCCTGACGAGCACGTCGGCGCCCCTCTGGTCGGGCCGCGGCTGGCAGATCTACAACCGCGTCATGGCCACCGGCGACCTGACCGGCGACCGCCACCCCGACCTGCTGGCCCGCGACCACGCCGGAGACCTGTGGCTGTACACCGGCACCGGCAGCGTCGCCAAACCCTTCGACGCGCGGGTCAAGGTCGGTTCCGGCTGGGGGGTCTACGACCAACTGGTCGGGGCTGACGACGTCGACGGCGACGGCCTCGGCGACGTCCTCACCCGCACGCTGAGCGGTGAGTTGTGGTTCCACAAGGGGGCCGGCAGCGCCACCGCCCCGCTCAAGGCCCGCGTCAAGGTAGGCACCGGCTGGAACGCGTACAACGTGATCACCGGCTCGGATGACGGCGACGGCGACGGCCTGAGCGACCTGCTCGCCCGCGACCGCGACGGCGTGGAGTACTGGTTCAAGTCGCTCGGTGGCGGCAAGTTCGCCGCACCCGGGTACTTCGGCAGTGGCTACGAGTTCAACAAGTTCATCGTCGGGGCGGGCACCACGCCGCTCTACGGCAAGTCACAGAACCTCGGCACCGAAGCGGACGACGACCTCGCCAAGTACAACGCCCTGGCCAACGGCGACTACCGGACGCCGCCGGTCCGGGTCGGCAAGGAGACGCCCGGGTCCCGCACCGCGTACGCCACCGGGCTCAACAGCCGCAACCACGCGACCTACGTGCAGAACATCGGCAGCGACCTGTTCATCCAGGGCGAGCGGGTCAGCACCACGTGGAACTACCCCCTGACCGTCGGCCCCGGTGACCTCACCGGGGACGGCAAGGGCGACCTCCTCAGCCGCGACTCCGCCGGCGTCCTGTGGCTCCACCCCGGCGACGGCGCGCTGGTGACCAGGTTCGGCGCGCGCGTCAAGGTCGGCACCGGCTGGAACGGCTACGACGCGCTCGTCGGCGCGGGCGACTACTCCGGCGACGGGCGGCCCGACCTGCTCGCCCGGGACACCTCCGGGCGCCTGTTCCTCTTCAAGGGCACGGGGACGGCCACCGCCCCGTTCGCCGCCCGGGAGCAGGTCGGCAGCGGCTTCGACCAGTACGACAAGCTGTTCGTCCCGGGGGACATCGACGGCGACAGCAAGGGTGACCTGCTCTGCCGTCTCCCGAACGGCGTGGTGTACCGGTACTCCTCCACGGGCAAGGCCGGCACCGCGACCTTCGCCGCCCGGGTCAAGTTCGGTACCGGTTGGAACCTGTACAAGAACCTCGTCTGAGTTCCGCGGCCGCCCGGTAGGGCGGCGGCGACGGCACGGGCCCGTCCACCGGACCAGCCGGCTGGAACGGGCCCGTATCCGCGCCCGGCATCCCTCGGGAGAAGGGAACGGCCGGGCCGCCGGGTGCCCCCCGCCCCGTGAGGCAAGCGGCACCTCCCCGAGCTCCCCCTACGGCCGAGCGGCCGTCGTGAGGGGCGCTTTCGAGTGACAACGCCGCGCAGCTTCGGCCGCCCGGGCCCCGGAGTGCTCGACCATCTCAGGCGGCCGGTCATGTTCCGGTCACGCGCGGCCGCTCGGGCCGGGCACCGCCGTATCGCGGCTCCGGGCCGCCGCTGGGAGATGACGTGTACGTTCTGCTCGTCGCGAGCGCGTTCAACAGCCTCACGCAGCGGGTCCACGCCGAGCTGCGCGACCACGGCCACCGCGTCGCGGTCGAACTCGCCCTGCCCGGAGCCCCCCTGGCCGAAGCGGTACGCGGGCACCGGCCCGACCTCGTCATCGCCCCGATGCTGCGGACGGCCCTCCCCGAGGAGGTCTGGGCCGCCCACACCTGCCTGATCGTCCACCCGGGACCGGTCGGCGACCGCGGCCCCTCCTCCCTCGACCGCGCCATCCAGGACGGGGAGACCCGATGGGGCGTCACGGTCCTGCAGGCCAACGCGGAGATGGACGCCGGCGACGTCTGGGCGAGCGTCGACTGCCCGGTGCCGCCCGTCGGCAAGAGCGACCTCTACCGCGGCGAGATCGCCGACGCGGCCCTGGAGGCCGTCCTCCTCGCCGTGGAACGCTTCGCCTCCGGCACCTACGTCCCACGGCCGCAGTCCGGCGGCCGGGCCCGCCCCCTCCTGCGCCAGGAGGACCGCCGCATCGACTGGGAGACGGACGGCACCGAACGGGTCCTGCGGACGCTGCGCGCCGCCGACTCCCAGCCCGGCGTACGGGACGACCTGCTCGGCGGCGAGTGGTTCCTGCACGGCGGGCGCCGCGAGGACCACCTGCGCGGCCGCCCCGGCGAGCTGCTGGCCACCCGCGCCGGCGCGGTCTGCCGGGCCACCGCCGACGGCGCCGTCTGGATCCCCGAGCTGCGCGCCCGCCGCCGGCCCGGCCGGCCGGCCGAGCCCAAGCTGCCCGCGACCGTGGCCCTGGCGGACCGGCTGCCCCCGCTTCCCGAGGTGCCCGCGCCCGCGCACGCCGGCCCCCACCGCCCCACCTGGTCCGACATCGGCTACCACGAGGAGGGCCGGGCCGGCTTCCTGACCTTCTCCTTCCCCGGCGGCGCGATGAGCACCGCGCACTGCCGCCGCCTGCTGGACGCCTACCGGACCGCCTGCACCCGCCCCACCTCGGTGCTGGTCCTGGGCGGCGGCCGGGACTTCTTCTCCAACGGCATCCACCTGGGTGTCATCGAGGCCGCCGCCGACCCTGCCGAGGAATCCTGGGCCAACATCAACGCCATGGACGACCTCGTCGAGGCGGTCCTGACCACCACCGACCGCCTCGTGGTCAGCGCGCTGGGCGGCAACGCCGCCGCCGGCGGGGCCGTGCTCGCCCTCGCCGCCGACGAGGTCTGGTGCCGCTCGGGCGTCGTCCTGAACCCGCACTACCGCCTGATGGGGCTGTACGGCTCCGAGTACTGGACGTACGTCCTGCCCCGCCGCGTCGGCCCCGGCCTCGCGGAGCGCCTCACCGCCGAGGCCCAGCCGCTGAGCGCCGCCGCCGCGCACGGCCTGGGCCTGGTCGACCGTACGGTGCCCTGCGCGCCCGAGGAGTTCACCGCGGAGACCGAGCGCCTCGCCACCCGCCTCGCCGCCCTGCCCGCCACCACGGCCCGGATCGCCGACAAGAAGGCCGCCCGCGAGCGCGACGAGGCGGACCGGCCGCTGGCCGCCCACCGCGAGGCCGAGCTGGCCCGCATGCACCGCACCTTCTTCGACCCGGAGGCGCCGTACCACGCCCTGCGCCGCGCCTTCGTGCGCAAGGAACGCGCGGTCGCCGGGCCGCCCGTCACTGGACTGGCCGCACCAGACGCGGCACCGGGACCGGCCTGCTGTTAGCAAGAAGGGTGAGGACGAGACAGGCCGCCTCTCCGCACCCCCTTCCCGACCCCCTCCCCGAGGAGGCATCCCATGGCCGCAGTGACGAAGGACCCGGTCGAAGACCCCCCGATCCACATCCTCTGGATCAACGCGGGACTGAGCTGCGACGGCGACTCCGTGTCCTTGACGGCCGCGATGCAGCCGAGCATCGAGGAGATCGTGACCGGCGTGCTGCCCGGTCTGCCCAAGATCGCCGTGCACTGGCCGCTGATCGACTTCGAATGCGGGCCGGTCGGCGGCGCCGACACGTTCATCGAGTGGTTCTTCAAGGGTGAGCGGGGCGAGATCGACCCCTTCGTCCTGGTCGTCGAGGGATCCATCCCCAACGAGAAGATCAAGCCCGAGGGCTACTGGTGCGGATTCGGCGACGATCCGGAGACCGGACAGCCCATCACCACCAGCGAGTGGATCGACCGGCTGGCCCCCAAGGCCCTCGCGGTCGTGGCCATCGGCACCTGCGCCACGTACGGCGGCATCCACGCCATGGAGGGCAACCCGACGGGCGCCATGGGCCTGCCCGACTACCTCGGCTGGGACTGGACCTCCAAGGCCGGCATCCCCATCGTGTGCGTACCGGGCTGCCCGATCCAGCCGGACAACTTCTCGGAGACCCTGACCTACCTGCTCTACCAGGCGGCCGGCTCGGCCCCGATGATCCCCCTCGACGACAAGCTGCGCCCGACCTGGCTCTTCGGGGCCACCGTCCACGAGGGCTGCGACCGCGCCGGCTACTACGAGCAGGGCCAGTTCGCCGAGGCCTACGACTCCCCGCAGTGCCTGGTCAAGCTCGGCTGCTGGGGTCCCGTCGTCAAGTGCAACGTCCCCAAGCGCGGCTGGATGAACGGCATCGGCGGCTGCCCGAACGTCGGCGGCATCTGCATCGCCTGCACGATGCCCGGCTTCCCCGACAAGTTCATGCCGTTCATGGACGAACCCCCCGGCGCCAAGGTCTCCACGAAGGCCAGCGGCGCGTACGGGGCCCTGGTCCGCAAGCTCCGGGCGGTCACCGCCCACACCGTGGACGAGGAACCGAAGTGGAGGCACGGCGGCCGCAGCCTGACCACGGGCTACCGCCCGCCCTGGTGACCTCCCGCTCCTCCCTCTCCCGCAGCGCACGCGCAGCAACTCCCGCTCCCCGCACCGAAGAAGGGTCACGGCAGACAGATGGCAGCGAACACGAAGGCGGCCGGCGACGGCAGCGGCCTGGTGGAGATGGCCTGGGATCCGATCACCCGGATCGTGGGCAGTCTCGGCATCCACACGAAGATCGACTTCAAGCAGAAGCGCGTCGCGGAGTGCTACAGCACCTCGTCGGTCTTCCGCGGCTACAGCGTCTTCATGCGGGGCAAGGACCCGCGCGACGCGCACTTCATCACCAGCCGCATCTGCGGGATCTGCGGTGACAACCACGCCACCTGCTCCGTGTACGCGCAGAACATGGCCTACGGGGTGAAGCCGCCCCACCTCGCCGAGTGGATCATCAACCTCGGCGAGTCGGCGGAGTACATGTTCGACCACAACATCTTCCAGGAGAACCTGGTCGGGGTCGACTACTGCGAGAAGATGGTCCGCGAGACCAACCCGGGTGTCCTGGAGCTCGCCGAGCGCACGCCGTCCCCGCACGCGGGGGAGCACGGCTACAAGACCATCGCCGACATCATGCGCTCCCTCAACCCCATCGAGGGCGAGTTCTACCGCGAGGCGCTCCAGGTCAGCCGCTACACCCGCGAGATGTTCTGCCTGATGGAGGGGCGCCACGTGCACCCCTCCACCCTCTACCCGGGCGGCGTCGGCACCATCGCCTCCGTCCAGCTCTTCACGGACTACATGAGCCGCCTCATGCGGTACTGCGAGTTCATGAAGAAGGTCGTCCCCCTCCACGACGACCTCTTCGACTTCTTCTACGAGGCCCTGCCCGGCTACGAGGAGGTCGGCCGCCGGCGCGTCCTGCTCGGCTGCTGGGGCGCCCTCAACGACCCCGAGTACTGCGACTTCACGTACGCCAACATGACCGACTGGGGACGGAAGATGTTCGTCACCCCGGGCGTGATCGTCGACGGCAAACTGGTCACCAACGACCTCACCGAGATCAACCTCGGCATCCGCATCCTGCTCGGCAGCTCGTACTACGACGACTGGCAGGGCCAGGAGCAGTTCGTCACCCACGACCCGCTCGGCAACCCGGTCGACCCCCGCCACCCGTGGAACCAGCACACCATCCCGGCGCCGCAGAAGCGGAACTTCGACGACAAGTACAGCTGGGTGATGTCACCCCGCTGGTTCGACGGCAAGGACCACCTCGCGCTCGACACCGGCGGCGGCCCCATCGCCCGCCTGTGGTCCACCGCCCTGTCCGGGCTCGTCCACACCGACTACGTGCAGGCCACCGGCAACAGCGTCGTCATCACGCTGCCGCGCACGATGACCAAGCCCGAGACCCGCTTCGAGTGGAAGATTCCGAAGTGGAGCAACGCGCTGGAGCGCAACCGCGCCCGCACCTACTTCCAGGCGTACGCGGCCGCCATCGCCCTGCACTGCGCAGAGAAGGGCCTCGCCGAGGTCCGCGCGGGACGCACGCAGACCTGGGAGAAGTTCGAGGTCCCGGACGAGGGTCTCGGCGTCGGCTTCACCGAGGCCGTACGGGGCGTCCTGTCGCACCACATGGTGATCCGCGACGGGAAGATCGCCAACTACCACCCGTACCCGCCGACGCCCTGGAACGCCAGCGTCCGTGACAGCTACGGCACCCCGGGACCGTACGAGGACGCCGTGCAGAACACCCCGATCTTCGAGGAGAACAGCCCGGAGAACTTCAAGGGCATCGACATCATGCGCGCGGTGCGCAGCTTCGACCCCTGCCTGCCCTGCGGCGTCCACATGTACGTCGGCGGCGGCAAGACCGTGAAGACCATGCACGTGCCCACCGGCCTGAGCGGACTGGGCGGATGAGCGCGGTGCTCGACGCCGCCCGCGCGGGGCGCAGGGTCGAGGAGGTGCTCGACCGGATCGCCGCCACCGGCGACCGGGCGGCGTGCGCGGCTGCCGAGGAACTGGTGCGGGTCCTCATGGACTTCTACGGCGCCGGGCTCGCCCGGATCGTCGAGGGAGTGGGGAAGGGCCCGCTCGACGCGGTGCTCGACGACGAACTCGTGGCGAGCCTGCTCTCCCTGCACGGCCTGCACCCCGAGGACGCGCGCACCCGGATCGCCCGCGCCCTCGACTCCGTGGCCGACCCGGTGGAGCTCGTCGGCTTCGACGAGAGCACCGGCGTCCTGCGGCTGCGCCCGGGGCCCGCCTCCGGCGGCTGCGGCTGCGGCAGCGGCGGTCAGGACGCCGCCCGGCGGACCCTGGAGGACACCCTCGCCTGCTTCGCGCCCGAGGTGACGAGCGTGGAGATGGAACCCGCCGCGGCCCCGCCGCCCGCCCTCCTCCAGATCGGCACCCGGCCCCCCAGCCCGGCGCGGGTGTCGTGACCGGGCCCGGAATCCGTACGAACGGCACGCGCGGGCTGCGCAGGTTCGCCGGCCCGCGCCCGCCCCGGCCCGAGACCTGCGAACTGTGCGGGGTGATCGTGCCGGGGGAGTCCCACCGCCACCTGGTGGAGACCGAGAAGCGGACGCTGCTCTGCGCCTGCACCCCCTGCGCCCTGCTGTTCGACCGGCCGGGCGCGGCCACCGGACGGCTGCGGGCGGTACCGGTCCGCTACCTCACCGACCCGGGCCACCGGCTCGACGACGGCGCGTGGGAACTCCTCCAGATCCCGGTCGGGGTCGCGTTCTTCTTCCGCAACGCCGCCCTCGACCGGCTCGTCGCCCTCTACCCGAGCCCGGCCGGCGCCACCGAGAGCGAACTCGCCCCGGAGACCTGGCAGACCGTCCTGGGCACGGGCCGGCTCGCCGAGCTGCTCGAACCGGACGTGGAGGCGCTGCTGCTGCGCCGCTCGGAGGGCCGTACCGAGTGCTACCTCGTGCCCATCGACATCTGCTACGAGCTGGTGGGGCGGATGCGGCTGCTGTGGCAGGGCTTCGACGGCGGCGCGGAGGCCCGGGCCGCGCTGCGCGAGTTCTTCGCGCAGGTGGAGCGCCGGGCCAGGGTCCTGGCGGAGGAAGGGGTCCGGTGACCGCGATTCCATCGAGGCCCGCCGAAGCGGGGACGACGGCGACGGTGCCGTCGGCGACGACGCCGTCGGGGACGGCGGAGCTCGCCTTCTCCTGCACCGGGGTGCGGGCCGACCCCTACGCCGCCGGCCCCACGCTCGTCTTCCGGCTGCGCATCACCGCCGCCGGGGGAGCCCGCGTGCACGCCCTCGCCCTGCGCTGCCAGATCCGCATCGAACCGGCCCGGCGCGGCTACGGCCCCGCCGAGGCCGAGGGGCTGGCCGACCTCTTCGGGGAGCGCTCCCGGTGGGGGACCACGGTCAAGCCCGTGCAGTTCGCCCAGGTCCAGGCCATGGTCCCGAGCTTCACCGGGGAGACCGAGACCGACCTGGTCGTGCCGTGCACCTACGACATGGACATCGCCGCGACCCGCTACTTCGAAGCCCTGGCGGAGGGGGAGGTCCCGCTGCTGATGCTGTTCTCCGGCACCGCCTTCACCGGTGACGGCGGCTTCCGGGTCGAGCCGGTGCCCTGGGACCGCGAAGCCGCGTACCGGATGCCCGTGGCGGTGTGGCGCGAGATGGTCGAGCAGCACTTCCCCGGCTGCGGCTGGCTCCGGCTGCCCCGCGACACCATGGACGAGCTGCTCGCCTACCGCTCCCGCAACGCGCTCGCCTCGTGGGAGGCGACCGTACGGGCCCTGCTGGACGCGGCCGCGCCGCCGCCGCAGCCGCCTCCGCCGGGCGCGCCCCGGCCGGGGGCGGTCCTGCCCCGCCGCACCGGGAGGTCCGCCCCGTGACCGGTTCCCCGACCACCACGACCAGCGCCGCCGAGTCCCGCTTCACCGCCGCCCGGCAGGTGGCCGACGCCGTCCTCTTCGAGGGGTACGTGCTCTACCCGTACCGGGCGTCGGCGGCCAAGAACCGGCTGCGCTGGCAGTTCGGCGTGCTCGTCCCCCCGGCGTGGGGCCACGCGCACGACGAACACGTCTTCCAGCAGACCGAGATCCTGATGGAGCCGCGAGGCGGGGCGACGCTCGCCCTGGAGCTGCGCTTCCTGCGGGCCCAGCGGCGTACGGTCCAAGAAGCCCTGGCCGGCGGCCACTTCGCGGAGGTGGCCGAGCTGCACCTGGACGACCGCGTGCTGGTCCCCTGGGACGAGGGCGTGGAGGAGCGGGTCGAGCTGTCCGTTCCCGTCGCCGAGCTGGTGGCCGGGGAGGTGAGCGTCCCCTTCCACCGCCCCGCCCGCGACGAGGCGGAGAGCGTCCTCGACGCCGACGGGCGGATGGTGGGCCGCCTGGTGCGGCGTACCGAGGAAGCCGACGGCCTCGTCCGGCTCAGCGCCACCGAACTCGACGGCGCCTACCGGGTGTTCAGACTCCGCGCGGTGGTGGAGAACACCAGCCCGTGGGCCCCGCCGCCCGGGTCCGGGAACGGCTCCGCCGACAGGGAGGCCGCCCTGCCGTACTCGCTGGTCGCCGCCCACCTCCTGCTGGGCCTCGACTCCGGCTCCTTCCTGTCCGTGACCGACCCGCCCGAGTGGGCCCGGGAGGCGGTGGCGGCCTGCGTCAACCGCCACACCTGGCCGGTGCTCGCCGGCGAACCCGGCCGCGCCGACGTGGTCCTGTCCTCCCCGATCATCCTGGAGGACCACGCGGCCATCGCCCCCGAGAGCGCGGGCGCAATGTACGACGCCACCGAGATCGACGAGATCCTCGCCCTGCGCACGGCGGCCCTGACCGACCAGGAGAAGCGCGAGGCGCGCGGCACGGACGCCCGGGCGGCCGCCGTGATCGACCTCGCCGACTCCATGCCCCCCGAGGTGCTGGACCGCCTGCACGGCGCGGTGCGCGCCCTGCGGGAGATCACCGGACCGGACCAGCCGCCCCTGCTGACCGAACTCCCCTCCGAGGACACGGTGTTCAGCCCCGACACCCCCTGGTGGGACCCGGCCCGGGCGGAGACCGCGGACCCGGCCCGTGACCGGATCACGATCGCCGGCGCCTCCGTCGGCCCCGGCAGCCGGGTCATGCTCCGCCCCGGACTGCGGCGCACCGACGCCCAGGACCTGTTCCTCCAGGGCCGTGCCGCGCTGGTCGAGGCGGTCCTGCACGACGTCGACGGCGGGGTCCACCTCGCCGTCACCGTGGAGGAGGACCCGGGCGCGGACATCCGCCGCGAGCAGGGCAGGTTCCTCTACTTCCAGCCCGACGAGGTCACCCCCCTGGAGGACGCGTGAGCGACAGGGTCCTGATCGCGGGCATCGGCAACGTCTTCCTCGGCGACGACGGCTTCGGCGTCGAGACCGTACGGGCGCTGTCCGCCCACCCGCTGCCCGACGGGGTCGAGGCGGTGGACTTCGGTGTACGCGGGGTCCACCTCGCCTACCAGCTCCTCGACGGGTACGACACGCTCCTGATCGTCGACGCCACCGCCCGCGGCGGCGAGCCGGGCACGCTCTACCTCATCGAGGCCGACGGGAGCGAGGAGCCGGGCGGCGTCGGCGGCGGCGCAGGGGCCGTCGGCGCGGCGCCCGGCGCACCCGTCCTCGACGGCCACCACATGTCCCCCGACGCCGTCCTCGCCCTGCTCGGCACCCTGTGCGCGGGCACCGGCGCCACCCCGCCACGGCGCACGCTGGTCCTCGGCTGCGAACCGGCCTGCCTCGACGAGGGCATCGGGCTCAGCGCGGCCGTGAGCGCCGCCGTGCCGGAAGCCGTACGCACGGTCTTGGACCTGATCCGCACCCCGGCCCCCGACGAAGCCGGCGGCCCCCATCGCGAACTGAGGAGAACCCCATGAAGAACGCCGTCATCGGCGGGGCCGCGGCCGCCGCCCTCGCCGCGGTCCTGGTCGCGTTCCTCCCCGACCTCAGGCGCTACCTGCGCATGCGCAGGATGTGACGCCACTGCCCCTGCCACGCCCGAATGGCGTACGGGGCGCGCCGCGCACCGGCGTGCCCGACCGTGACGACCCCGTCCCGCCGGTGTAATGAGCCCCGGCAGGACGGAGTCCCATGCACGAGATGTCCATCGCCATGGCCGTAGTGGGCCAGGTGGAAGAGGCGGCCCGGGCGGGCGGCGCGCACGCCGTCACCTCCGTACGGCTGCGGGTCGGCGAGCTGGCGGGCGTGGTGCCCGACGCGCTGGCCTTCTGTTTCGAACTGGCCTGCGCCGGAACGGTCCTCGACGGCGCGACGCTCGTCACCGAGCCCGTGCCCGCCCGCGCCCGCTGCGCCTCCTGCCCCGACACCTGGGCCGTGGGGATGCCCCCCGAACTGTGCTGCCCCGCATGCGGCAGGGCCACCGACGTGGAACTGCTCTCGGGCCGTGAGCTGGAGATCCTCAGCGTGCGCTGGGAGGACGGCCCAGCCGGAGCCCGTACCCGCGAACCGATTCCCGAGGAGGCCTGAACCATGTGCCGAGTGGTCGATCTGCGGCAGGCGGTACTCGCCAAGAACGACATGGCGGCCCAGGTCCTGCGCGCCGAACTCACCGCCCGCGGAACGACGGTGGTCAACCTGCTCTCCAGCCCCGGCAGCGGGAAGACGGCGCTGCTGGAGCGCGAACTGCTCCTCGCCCGTGAGCGGGGCCTCGCCGTGGCCGCGCTGACGGCCGACCTGGCCACCGAGAACGACGCGCAGCGGCTGGCCCGTTCGGGCGCACCGGTCAAGCAGGTGCTCACCGACGGGCTGTGCCACCTGGAGGCCGGGATGCTCGGCCGGCACCTGGACGGCTGGCTGCCCGAGGACACCCGGCTGCTCTTCGTGGAGAACGTGGGCAACCTGGTCTGCCCGGCCTCCTACGACCTGGGTGAGTCGCTGCGCGTGGTCCTGGCGTCGGTGACGGAGGGCGAGGACAAGCCGCTGAAGTACCCGACCGCCTTCGGACTGGCCCAGCTGGTGGTGGTCACCAAGACCGACATCGCGCGGGCCGTCGACTTCGACGAGGCCGCCTTCCGCGCCCACGTCGAGCAGGTCAACCCCGGTGTGGAGGTGGTCCTCACCTCGGCCCGCGCGGGGGAGGGGATCGGGCTGCTGCTCGACCGGGCGCTCGCGGCGGGGGAGGGCGCCGGGACGCACACGCCTGTCATGGCGGGCCTGCAGCAGCCGCACGACCACGACCACGACCACGACCACGACCACGGCCACGACCACGGGGGCGGCCATGTGCACGTCCACGACCACGGCCACGACCACGACCACGGCCACGGCCACGGCCACGGCCACGGCCACGGCCACGACCACGACCCCGATCACGGCCACCCGGACGTGCGTCCCGCCGCGCAGACCCGCTGATGGAGGCCGTGCAGCGCCGCCGGGTCACCGTCCGCGGCGTGGTCCAGGGCGTCGGCTTCCGCCCCTACGTCTACACCCGCGCGACCGGACTCGGCCTCGCCGGGCACGTCACCAACACCCCCGAGGGCGTCGTCGCGGAGGTCGAGGGCGCCCCGGCCGCCGTCCACCGCTTCTGCGAGCGGCTCGCCGCGGACGCGCCCCCGCTGGCCGTCGTGGACGCCGTCGACCACTGCGAGGTCCCGGTCTCGGGCGGCGCCGGATTCACCATCATCGCCTCCCGGACCGGCGGCCCCGCCCGCACCCTGGTCTCCCCGGACGCGGCCACCTGCGCCGACTGCCTGAACGAACTGGCCGACCCGGCCGACCGCCGCCACCGGCACCCCTTCATCACCTGCACCCACTGCGGGCCGCGGTTCACCATCGTGACCGGGCTGCCGTACGACCGCGCCCACACCACCATGGCCCGCTTCCCGATGTGCGCCGACTGCGCGCGCGAGTACGGGGACCCCGCCGACCGCCGGTTCCACGCCCAGCCGGTCGCCTGCCCGGCCTGCGGCCCCCGGCTGAGGCTCCTCACCGGACAGCCGCCCCGCGAGGCCCCGGGCGGCGACCCGGTCGCCGAGGCCCGTCGGCTCCTGGCGGCCGGGGCGATCCTTGCCGTGAAGGGCCTGGGCGGCTACCACCTGGCCTGCGACGCCACCCACGCGGGAGCCGTGGCCGCACTGCGCCGTCGCAAGAACCGCGGTGACAAGCCCTTCGCCCTGATGGCCCGGGACCTCTCCGACGCCGAACGGTTCGCGCACGTCGGCCCCGAGGAGCGCGCGCTGCTGACGGGAGGCGTACGGCCCATCGTGCTGCTGCGCCGGCGCGACGGCGGCGCGGCGGCTCCAGGCGCCCCGGGCGCCCCGGGCGTCCTGGCGGACGAGGTGGCCCCGCGCTGTCCCGACCTCGGCGTGATGCTCCCGTACACCCCGGTCCACCACCTGCTGCTCGGCCTGCCCGGCGCCCCCCCGGGCCCCCACCTGCTCGTCATGACCAGCGGGAACCTCGCCGGTGAGCCCATCGTCACCGACGACGACGAGGCCCTGGACCGGCTCCGCGGCCTCGCCGACGCCTGGCTCACGCACGACCGCCCCATCCACGTGCCCTGCGACGACTCCGTGGTGCGGGTCTGCGACGGCGAGACGATGATCCTGCGGCGCTCGCGCGGATACGCCCCGCTCCCGCTGACCCTGCCGCTGCCGGTCCCCCCGACCCTCGCCGTGGGCGGGGACCTGAAGAACGCCTTCTGCCTCGGGGCGGGGCGCCAGGCCTGGCCGTCCGCCCACGTCGGAGACATGGACGACCTCGCCACCCAGTACGCCTTCGAACGCGCCGAGCGCCAGTTGGAGTCCATCACCGGCGTCGACCCCCTGCGCCTCGCCGCGGACCGGCACCCCGGCTACCGCTCCACCCGCTGGGCGACCCGCGCCGCGGCCGGCCGGCCGCTCGTGCGCGTCCAGCACCACCACGCGCACATCGCCTCCGCCATGGCGGAGCACGGCCTGGACGGTGGCCGTCCGGTCATCGGCGTCGCCTTCGACGGCACCGGCTACGGCGACGACGGGGCCGTGTGGGGCGGCGAGGTCCTCCTCGCCGACTACACCGGCTACACGCGCTTCGCCCACCTCGGGTACGTGCCCCTCCCGGGCGGGGACGCGGCCGTGCAGCGCCCGTACCGCATGGCGCTGGCCCATCTGCGGGCCGCGGGCATCGCGTGGAGCCCGGACCTGCCCTGCACCGCCGCCTGCCCGCCGGACGAACTCCCGGTACTGGAGCGTCAGTTGGCGCGTGGCCTGAACTGCGTCCCGACGTCCAGCATGGGCCGGCTCTTCGACGCCGTCTCCTCCCTCGCCGGCGTCTGCCACCGGGCCGGTTACGAGGCGCAGGCGGCCATCGAGCTGGAGGGCGCGGCCCTCGGCGCGGGCCCGGCCGGCCCCGGCTACTCCTTCGGGCTGCGCCAGCCGCCCGGCCGGGCCGGCGGTGCTCCGGTCACCGCCGATCCCGCGCCCGTACTGGCCGCCGTGGTGGCCGACGTACGCGCGGGCACGCCCCCGGGCCTGATCGCCGCCCGCTTCCACGACGCCGTCGGCGCCCTCGTCGGCACGCTCTGCGCACTCGCGCGCGAGCGGCACGGACTGGAGACCGTCGCACTGACCGGCGGGGTCTTCGCCAACACCCTGCTGTCGTCCGCGTGTGCCCGCACCCTGCGCGCGAGCGGTTTCACCGTCCTGCGCCACGGCCGGGTCCCCCCGAACGACGGCGGTCTGTCCCTCGGTCAGCTCGTGGTGGCGGCCGCCGCCGACACCGCGCACCACCCACAGCAAGGAGATTCCCAATGATGCTGTCAAGCCGCAGTGACGGGCTCTTGAGAGCCGTCTCATGCCGCTGTGGCGGCGGGGATCGGAGCGGTCGCTT
>NZ_JBIAJH010000042.1:0-54941 GCF_042871845.1 Streptomyces sp. NPDC005533
CGCTGGACATCGGTCACCGACAACGGCGGAATCTTCGGGCCAGGACGACTCATACCCCAACCAACGACAAACCTCTGACTCAGGTCACTAGGTCGCGGGCGGGACACGCTGCGCCGAGGGCACGTATATGCGTCGACAGCGGTCCTCGGCACCCGGCAAAGTGGCCGTCCGTGACGAGCAGTGAACTGTGGACCCGCGCGACCGCCGACCGTTACGACGCCGAGGAGACCGAGGCCTCCTCGGCTGCCGTTCTCGAACCGACCCTCGCCTTCCTCGCCGAGCTCGCCGGAGACGGGCGGGCGCTGGAGTTCGCCATCGGAACCGGGCGGGTGGGCGTCCCGCTCCGGGAACGGGGCGTGCCGGTGGTGGGCATCGAACTGTCCGCGCACATGGCAGCGGTGCTGCGGCGCAAGATCGACGCGGACACCCTCCCGGTCACCATCGGGGACATGGCCACCACCGTCGTCCCGGGCGGGTTCACCCTGGTCTATCTCGTCTACAACACCATCACGAACCTGCTCACGCAGGACGAGCAGGTCGAGTGCTTCCGCAACGCCGCACGGCATCTGGAGCCCGGCGGCCGCTTCGTCGTCGAGCTGGGCGTGCCGCCGCTGCGGTTCCTGCCGCCCGGCCAGGTCGCGGTGCCGTTCGACGTCTCCGAGCGGCATCTCGGCTTCGACACCTTCGACCTGGTCGAACAGGTTCTCGTCTCGCACCACTTCACCCGCGACGGCGACGGCGGCCACTACCGCCGCGAAAACTCCCGGCACCGGTACGCCTGGCCGGCCGAGCTCGACCTGATGGCACGGATCGCCGGGCTGGAACTGGAACGCCGCGTCGCGGACTGGGACGGGGCGCCGTTCGCGCAGGACTCCGTGAAGCACGTCTCCGTGTGGCGCAAGCCGATCTGAGGGCCGCCCCCGTGCCCCCGGCCCTGGTCCTGACGGCCCCGCTCCGCATGCGTACGCGTCGCGGCGGGCGTATGAAGGGAGGGACCGCTACAAGATCGGAGTCGGCATGGACGACTACCCGCTGCTCAACATCTTCTGGACGATGTTGTGGCTGTTCCTGTGGATCATGTGGTTCTTCCTGCTCTTCAAGGTCATCACGGACCTGTTCCGTGACCACAGCCTGAACGGCTGGGCGAAGGCGGGATGGCTCATCTTCGTGCTGGTGCTGCCGTACCTCGGCGTGTTCGTCTACCTCATCGCGCGCGGGAGGAGCATGGGCGAGCGGGATGCGAAGCAGGCCCAGGAGAACGAGGCGGCCTTCCGGCAGTACGTCCAGCAGGCGGCGGGCCCCGGCGGCGGTTCGGCGGACGAGCTGCACAAGCTGTCCGCCCTGAAGGACAAGGGTGACATCAGCCAGGAGGAGTTCGAGCGCGCGAAGGCCAAGCTCCTGGCCTGAGCCGCCCCCTGCGGGGTCAGACGACGAGGAGCGGGACGAGCAGGGCGAAGGCCGCGCCCGCTTCCACGGCGTAGCCGTAGAGCGAGGGGTGCTGGACGGGGGCGGCGAGCAGGACCACGCTCTGCCGGGCGGCGGCCGCCGCCACCCAGTCGGCGTCGGCCCCCAGGTTGCCCTCGTACCAGCCTTCGCAGGAGCCGGGACCGCTGACGGCGAGCAGGTCGTCCTCGCGGCGGTACAGGGCCCGCCATTCGGCGGCGGGCACGGACCAACCGTCGAAGTCGGTGAACCGGGACCAGCCGCCCTCCCGGATGGCGGTGTCGAACATCCAGACCGGCGTCCCTTCAGGGGTCACCTCGCCGGCGGACTGCTGGTCGGTCGTGAAGTGGACCATGGGAAGGGCGTCGGGCCCGTCGGCGGTGCTGGGCCAGGCGTACATCGTGATCATCGACTGATTCTGTCCTGCTCGAAGTAGGCCTCGTGTCACGAGGCGCCCGGGCGGCGGCCGTTCTCCAGTTCCACGGTGCCCTCGCCCGACCGCAGGACCCGGCAGGCCTCTTCGGTGCGCCGGCCGAGGGATCCGGGGAGGTAGGCGGTGAGTTCGGCGGGGTCGACCAGCCGCCAGGAGATCAGCTCCTCCTCCTGGAGCTTGATCGAGGCGAGCTGTCCGGCGTCGAGCACGCCGCCGTCGTAGACGTACGCGACCAGCGGCGGGCGGCCCTCGCCGAGGGACCAGTCGACGGCGAGCAGCCGGCCGAGCGGGAGGTCGAGGCCGATCTCCTCGGCGCTCTCGCGGCGGGCGGCGGTACGGGGCGACTCGCCCTGGTCGGACTCGATGGTGCCGCCCGGCAGGGTCCATCCCTCGCGGTAGTTGGGCTCGACGAGCAGGACCCTGCCTTCGGCGTCCCGGTAGAGGGCGGCCGCGCCGGCCAGCACCCGGGGCAGGCTCGCGATGTAGGTGGCGTAGTCATCCGTGGTGGTCACGCCGCCACCCTACCGAGATCACGCACCGGGGCCGCCGGGCCCGTCCTCGCGGTCCCGGCCCTTGGACCCGGCGACGCGCCGCAGGCGTGCGTGGCGGTCGGGCCCCTGCTCGGTGAGGGCGTCGCCGACCATGGCCCGGACGGCGTCCCGCATGCCGTGCAGGGCGTGGTGGCGGGCGGGTCCGGCGCCGGGGTCCTCGCGGAGTTCCTTCACCAGGGCCCAGCAGAGCAGCAGCATGACGATGACGAAGGGCAGCGCGACCAGGATGGTGGCGGTCTGCAGGGACTTCAGGCCGCCCGCGACGAGCAGTACGGCGGCGACGGCGGCCATCAGGACGCCCCAGGTGACGACGAGCCAGGTGGGCGGGTGGAGGGAGCCGCGGCTGGTGAGCGAGCCCATGACCAGGGAGGCGGAGTCGGCGCTGGTGACGAAGTAGGTCATGACCAGGAGCATCGCCACCCAGGAGGTGACCGTGGACAGCGGCAGCGCGTCGAGCATCGCGAAGAGCGAGGCCTCCGTACCGTCCTTGATCTTGGCGGCGAAGTCGACGGCGCCGGTGGAGTCGAGGCGGATGGCGGTGCCGCCCATCACGCAGAACCAGACGACGGTGGCTCCGCTGGGCACGAGCAGCACGCCGACCAGGAACTCGCGGATGGTGCGGCCGCGCGAGATGCGGGCGATGAAGGTGCCGACGAACGGGGCCCAGGAGAGCCACCACGCCCAGTAGAAGATCGTCCACGCGCCGAGCCAGGCGGAGTCGGTGAAGGCGCCGGTGCGGGTGGCCATGGGCACCAGTTCGCTGAGGTAGCCGCCGACGCCGGCCGGGATCACGTCGAGGATGTAGACGGTGGGGCCGAGCACGAACACGAAGAGCATCAGGACGGCGGCCAGCACGAGGTTGATGGTGCTGAGCCACTTCACGCCCCTGTGCAGGCCGGAGAAGGCGGAGAGGACGAAGGCCGCCGACAGCGAGCCGATGATGATCAGCTCGACGGTGGTGGAGTCCTCGATGCCGGTCGTGAGGCTGAGCCCTTTCGAGACCTGGAGCGCGCCGAGTCCGAGGCTGGTGGCGGTGCCGAAGACGGTGGCGAAGACGGCGAGCAGGTCGATGGCCTTGCCGGCGGGGCCGTCGGCCCGCTCCTGGCCCATCAGCGGCACGAACGCGGAGCTGAGGCGGTTGCCGCGGCCCTTGCGGAAGGTCGCGTAGGCCAGGGCCAGGCCGGCGATCCCGTAGATGGCCCAGGGGGTGAGGGTCCAGTGGAAGAAGGAGTACTCCATGGCCGCGAGGGCGGCGGCGCCTGTTCCGGGAGCGGCCCCCGAGGCGGGCGGCGGGGCCAGGTAGTGGGTGAGCGGCTCCCCCACCCCGTAGAACATCAGGCCGATGCCCATGCCGGCGCTGAACATCATCGCGATCCAGGCGAGGTTGGTGAACTCGGGCTCGGAGTCGTCGGCGCCGAGGCGGATCCGGCCGAAGCGGCTGATCGCGAGCACGACGCACAGGACGAGGAAGCTGTCGGCGGCGATCACGAACAGCCAGGCGAAGTTGTTCAGGACCCAGGCCAGCGCGGTGCTCGACGCGGTGTCGAACGAGTCCTTGCCGAGGGCCGCCCAGGCGACGACGGCCAGCACGGCGATCACGCCCACGGTGACGACGGTGTGGTCGGGCGCGCCGTCCGCGGGCCCGGCGGATCCCCCTCCCGGGGTCTCCGGACGTGCCTGTTCCCGTGATTCCGCGCTCATGCGGCCACACTATGCAGGCGTATATCCCCATTTAGGACCATGGCGCGCCGGGTGTGGCCCAGGCCACTCATGGGCATAGGAGGATCCTCCGGATAAGCTCATGGCGGCGCGACTGCACTGTTCGATAGCAAGGGAATAGCAAGGTGACGGACGGAGCAGTAACTGAGGCCGCGCGCGTGCTCATCGCCGCGGACAAATTCAAGGGCTCGCTCACGGCCGTTCAGGTCGCGGAGCGGGTGACGGCCGGGCTCCGCTCGGCGGTACCGGACGTGGAGATCGAGACCCTCCCCGTCGCGGACGGCGGCGACGGTACGGTCGCGGCCGCCGTGGCGGCCGGTTTCGAGCGCCGGGAGGTACGGGTCACCGGACCCCTCGGCGACCAGGTCACGGCCGCTTTCGCGCTGCGCGAGGGCACCGCGGTGGTCGAGATGGCGGAGGCCTCCGGGCTGCAGCTGCTTCCCGCGGGCACCTTCGCCCCCCTGACGGCGACCACGTACGGCTCGGGCGAGCTGCTGAAGGCGGCGCTGGACGCGGGCGCACGCTCGATCGTCTTCGGTGTGGGCGGCAGCGCCACCACCGACGGCGGCGCCGGCATGCTGGCCGCGCTGGGCGCGAAGTTCCTGGATGCGAACGGCGAACCGGTCGGTCCGGGCGGCGGCGCGCTGGCCGACCTGGCCTCGGCCGACCTGTCGGGCGTGGACCCGCGCTTCGCGGACGTGGAATTCGTCCTCGCGAGCGACGTGGACAACCCGCTGACCGGCCCGAAGGGCGCCCCGGCGGTCTACGGCCCGCAGAAGGGCGCCTCGCCCGAGGACGTGGCGACGCTCGACGCGGCGCTCGCGCACTTCGCGGTGGTGCTGGAGAAGTCGATCGGTGCGAAGGCCGCCGAGTGCGCGGTGCTCCCGGGCGCGGGCGGCGCGGGCGGCATCGGCTACGGCGCCCTGCTGCTCGGCGCCACGTTCCGTCCCGGCATCGAGCTGATGCTGGAGGTGCTGGGCTTCGCGCCGGCCCTGGAGCGGGCCACGCTGGTCATCACGGGCGAGGGCTCGCTGGACGAGCAGACCCTGCACGGCAAGGCCCCGGCGGGCGTCGCGGCCGCGGCCCGCGCCGCGGGCAAGCCGGTGGTGGCGGTCTGCGGCCGGCTGCTGCTGGGCCAGGAGGCCCTGGAGGCCGCCGGCATCCGCAAGGCGTACCCGCTCACGGACCTGGAGCCCGACCCGGCGAAGTCCATTCCGAACGCGGGTCCCCTGCTGGAGCAGGTCGCGGCCGGCATCGCCGCCGACGTCCTCTGACGCGCCCGGCACGGCCCCCGAGGCCCGGACCCCCGCCCCGGGGTCCGGGCCTCGGCCGTGCGGGAGGCGGGTGCGGCGGCCCGCAGAGCGCCGGGAGAACCCCGGGAGCGGCCGGACGCCCCTCTCGGGGAGTCCCGGCCGCCGCCCCCAAACGCCCGGACAGTGTTAGAAATGGCTCATGACCGGACGTAATGGTCGCCAGGCGACCGGGCGGGGCTCGCGCCTGCTCGGGCGCCTGTCCCTGGGGGCGCACAGTGTCGCCGGTCAGGTCTTCGCCCTCCAGGCGGTGATCGTGCTGCTGCTGATCGCCGCTGCCGCGGCGGCCCTGGTGGTCCAGGCCCGGTACGACAGCGAGCGCGACGCACGCCACCGCTCGCTCGCGGTCGCCGAGGGCTTCGCCCACTCCCCCGGTCTCGCGGCGGCGCTGGCCTCGCGGAATCCGACGGCCACGCTCCAGCCGCTGGCCGAGGCCGCCCGCCGGGCCTCGGGGGTCGACTTCGTCGCCGTGATGTCCACCGACGGGGTCCGCTACACCGACTCGCGGCCCGAACTGATCGGCCGGCGCGCCACCGGCGACCTCAGCCGCGCCGTCTCCGGCCGGTCCTTCACGGAGACCTTCAAGGGCGAGCCGAGCAACGCCGTCCGGGCCGTGGTCCCCGTGCGGAACGCCGAGGGCGACGTCGTCGGCCTGGTCGGCACCGGCATCGAGGTGGAGAACGTCTCCATGGTGGTCGAGGGCCAGCTGCCGCTCCTCCTCGGCGCCGCCGCGGGCGGCCTGCTGCTCGGCACCGCGGGCGCCGCCCTGGTCAGCCGCCGGCTGCGGCGCCAGACCCGCGGCCTCGGCCCCGCCGAGATGACCCGGATGAACGAGCACCACGAGGCGGTGCTGCACGCCGTGCGCGAGGGCGTGCTCATCATCAGCGCGGACCATCGGCTCGTCCTCGCCAACGACGAGGCCCGTCGCCTCCTGGACCTCACCCCGGACTCCGAGGGGCGCGACGTCGCCGACCTCGGTCTCGACCCGCGCACCACCGAGCTGCTCGTCTCCGGCCGGGTCGTGACGGACCACGTGCACCTGGCGGGCGACCGGCTGCTCGCGGTCAACGTACGGCCCACCAAGCCGTACAAGGGCCGCCCCACCGGCAGCGTCGTGACCCTGCGCGACTCCACCGAGCTCGCGGCGCTCTCCGGCCGGGCCGAGGTGGCCCGCGGCCGGCTCCAGCTGCTGTACGACGCCGGGGTGCGGATCGGGACGACCCTGGACGTGGTACGGACGGCGGAGGAGTTGTCGGAGGTCGCCGTCCCGCGCTTCGCGGACTTCGTCACGGTGGAGCTGCTGGAGCCGGTGCTGCGCGGTGACGAGCCCTCCGGCGTGTACACCGAGATGCGCCGGGCGGCCATCACGGGGGTGCGCGCCGACTCGCCGCTCCAGCCGGTCGGCGACGTCATCCGCTTCGTGGTGCCCACGGCCCCGATGGCGGCGGCCCTGGACGCCGGGCACGCGGTGCTCGCGCCCGATCTGAACGCGGCCATGGGCTGGCGGGCGCAGGACGAGACCGGGACCCGCGAGGCCCTCGGCTACGGCCTGCACTCGCTGATCTCCGTACCGCTCCAGGCGCGGGGCGTGGTCCTGGGCATGGCCAACTTCTGGCGGGCCGACACCCCGGAGGCCTTCGACGAGGAGGACCTGTCCTTCGCGGAGGAGCTGGGTGCGCGCGCGGCCGTCTCCATCGACAACGCCCGCCGCTTCACCCGCGAGCACGCGATGGCCGTCACGCTCCAGCGCAGCCTGCTGCCGCGGGTGCTGCCCGAGCAGAACGCCGTGGAGGTGGCCTTCCGCTATCTGCCCGCGATGGCGGGGGTGGGCGGGGACTGGTTCGACGTGATCCCGCTGCCGGGCGCCCGGGTGGCCCTGGTCGTCGGGGACGTCGTCGGGCACGGGGTGCACGCGGCGGCCACCATGGGCCGGCTGAGGACCGCCGTGCACAACTTCTCCACCCTGGACCTGCCGCCCGACGAGCTGCTGGGGCACCTGGACGAGTTGATCAACCGGATCGACCAGGACGAGGCCGGGAGCGACGGGGACGGGGACGGGGAGGACCCGCAGGGGGTGCCCGAGCCGGCCGCGATCACCGGCGCCACGTGTCTCTACGCGGTCTACGACCCGGTCTCCGGGCGGTGCGAGATGGCCAGCGCCGGACATCCCGGGCCCGCGCTGATCCGGCCCGACGGCCGGGTGGAGTTCCTCGAGCTGCCCGCCGGGCTCCCGCTCGGCGTGGGGGGCATGCCCTTCGAGGCCACCGGCTTCACGCTGCCCGAGGGGAGCCGGCTGGTGCTGTTCACCGACGGCCTCGTCGAGGACCGCGACCGGGACTTCGACGCCGGCCTGCGGCTGCTCGGCGAGACGCTGTCGCGGCCGGGCCGCAGCCCGGAGCAGGCCTGCGCGGACGTGCTCGCGGCGATGCTCTTCCCGGTGCCGAGCGACGACATCGCCCTGCTGATCGCCGACACCCGGCGGCTGGAGGCGGACCGGATCGCCGAGTGGGAGGTGCCCGGCGAGCCCTCGGCCGTCTCGCGGGTGCGCAACGCGGGCTCCGCGCAGCTCGCCGCCTGGGGGCTGGAGGAGATCTCCTTCACGACCGAGCTGATCCTCAGCGAGCTGATCACCAACGCCATCCGCTACGGGAGCGCGCCCGTCCGGGTCCGGCTGCTGCGCGACCGCACCCTCATCTGCGAGGTCTCCGACGGCAGCAGCACCTCCCCGCACCTGCGGTACGCGGCCACCACCGACGAGGGCGGGCGGGGACTGTTCCTCGTCGCGCAGTACGCCGAGCGGTGGGGCACCCGCTACACCGACCGCGGCAAGGCCATCTGGGCCGAGCTGCCACTGACCGGGGGCGGGGAGCCGCAGGAGCCGGATCCGCCGGACCTGGACGCCCTGGAGGACATGGCGTGGTGAGCGTACCGGCCGCCGTCACACCGGCCGGGTACGGGCCAGCAGCACCGCCACGTCGTCCTGCTGGGCGCACGGCAGCAGGGAGCGCAGGATCCCGTCGCACAGCTCGTCCAGCGGCTGCTCCGGCCGGCACAGGGCCTGCGCCAGCCGGTCCATGCCCTGGTCGAGGTCCCGGTCCCGGGCTTCGATGAGGCCGTCGGTGTAGAGCACGAGCAGGCTCCCCGCCGGCAGCCGCACCTCCTCGGTGCGGAAATCCTGCCCGCCGGTGCCCAGCGGGGTTCCGGGCGGCCCGTGGAGGAAGGAGACGGTCCCGTCGGTGGCGGCCACGGCGGGCGGCGGATGCCCGGCGCGGGCGATGACGCAGCCGCCGGACTCCGGGTCGTAGACGGCGTACACGCAGGTCGCCATCTCGTCCTCGCCCAGGTCGGCCACCACGGCGTCGAGCGAGCCGAGCATGCGCTCCGGGGACACGTCGTGGCGCGCGAGGGTCCGTACCGCCGTGCGCAGCTGTCCCATGACGGCCGCCGCGTGGACGCCGTGGCCCATGACGTCGCCGATGACCAGTCCGGTCCGGCCGCCGGGCAGGGGGATGACGTCGAACCAGTCGCCGCCGACGTCGTGGTCGCTGGCGGGCAGGTAGCGTCCGGTGAGCACCAGGCCGGGGACCTCGGGCAGCGCGCTGTTGGTGAGGCTGCGCTGGAGGGTGAGGGCCGTGTCCCGCTGGTGGGTGTACATCCGGGCGTTGTCGATGTTGAGGGCCGCACGGGCGACCAGCTCGTCGACGAGGACGCAGTCCTGCTCGTCGAAGGGCTCCCGCTCGCGCGTGCGCGTCACGGTGACCGCGCCGAGTACGGTGCCGCGCGCGACCAGCGGGACCAGCCGGGCCGAGCCCAGGGTCGCGAGGTAGCCGCGCAGGGCGTCGGCGCGCGGGGAGGTGATCAGTGCCGGGATGTCGGACACGTAGAGGTTCGTGGGCCGGCCTTCCGTGATGAGCCGCTCGTAGTGGGTGCCCACGGGGATCTGGAAGGTCTGGCCGGGGGTGAGCTTGGCGGTGGGGGCGCTCGGGTCGGGGAAGCGGGCCGCCAGGCGGCGCAGGACGCCTCGGGTGGAGGCGGCGGGCACGGCGCCCTCGTCGGGGCCCAGGACCGCCTCCAGGAGCTGTACGTCGGCCGAGTCCGCGAGCTGGGGCACCAGCACCTCCACGATCTCCTCGGCCGTGCGGCGCAGGTCCAGGGTGGTTCCGATGCGGGTGCCGGCCTCCGCGAGCAGCTCGAACCGGCGCTGGGCCCGTCCGGCCTCGGCCTGCGCCCGCTCGGCCTCGGTGATGTCGATGAGGGAGGCGATGACCCCGAGGGCCCGGCCGGAGCCGTCGAGCAGCGGGGCGTACGAGCAGGACCAGGTCCGGTCGTGCTCGGGGTCGGCGGGGGTCCGCCCGGTGCGGCGGACGTCGACGACCCCGGTGCCCTGGTCGAGGACCTGGCGCATCGTCGCCTCCAGGGCGGCGGCGTTGACCCCGGGCACCACCTCGGTGAGCCGTCGGCCGATGTGCTCGGCCGCGGAGACGCCGTTCATCCGGGCCAGCGCGTCGTTGACCCGGAGGAAGCGCAGGTCGGGGCCGAGGGTGGCGAGGCCGATGGGCGACTGCGTGAAGAGGCTCTGGAGGGCGGCGAGCGAGTCCCGCATGTGGAGGACCTCGGAGGTCTCCACGGCGATGAGCAGGGCGCCCGTACGCCCCTGTGGGTCGACGGCGGGCACGATCCACATCTCCATGGGGACGCGGTGGCCGTCGCGGTGGCGCACGGGAAGGGCGCCGACGACGGTCTCGCCGGCCTGGACGCGCCGGGTCAGCTGGTCGGCGAGCTCGCGGTTGGCGTCGGGGACGAGGACGGCGGTGCCGAGGCGGCCGATGACGTCCTCGGGACGGTGCCCGAGGAGGTCCTGGGCGGCCAGCGACCATTCGACGACGCGACCGTCGGCGTCCTCGCGCCACAGGGCGATCGGCAGCAGCTCGCGGAGCACGCCCGCGTACCCGACAGCCGCCACCGGCTGTTCCGGCACCTCGCTCGTCGACTGGTAAGTGTCCAATGCACCGACCTCACCCCGGGGGGCTGATTCCTACCGATTCACCCTATCCGAGGCGTCGGCGCGGGGCCTCCAGACTCCGGACGACCCTCGGGCGGCTTCCGGGGCCGGCGCCTCCGCGCACCTTTCGTCAGCCATGCCGCTTCACGCCAACTCTCCTTCTTTCCAGAAGAGTTGCATTCGATCTCACCTATGTTCTCTGGGGCACATCCCGTCGTTCCAGGAGGTCAGATTGCAGTCCAGGCGCCCCTTCGCCGTTCCACGCCTGTTACGCCGTTCCCACCTGCTCATAGCCTTCGGCCTCGGCTCGCTGCTGATCGGCCTGACCCCGTGGCTCGGGGTCTCCAGCACGGCGGCCGGCCGGGCCCCGGCTCCCCGGCCCACGCCCGTGCCGCAGGACCAGCAGACGGCGAAGCAGTCACCGCACCACGGCGTCGCGCCGGCGAACGCCATGGAACCCACGGCTCCCGTCCTCGACCGGACCGGATGGACGGCCACCGCGAGCGACGAGGAGACCGCCGGCGAGAACGGCCGCGCGGCCAACGTCCTCGACGGCAACACCACCACCCTCTGGCACAGCAAGTGGAGCGGCACGCCCACCCCGCTGCCGCACACCCTCACCATCGACATGCGCCGGACTTCGGTCGTCTCCGCACTCGTCTACCGACCCCGTACGAACGGGCCCAACGGGCGCGTCGGTGAGTACGCGATCAGCCTCAGCGCCGACGGACAGAGCTGGGGAACCCCGGTCGCCACCGGCACCCTCGCCGACGACGCCTCCGCGAAGACGCTGGGCTTCGCCCCGCAGGGCGCCCGGTACGTGCGCCTGACGGCCCTCACCGAGGCCGGCGGCCGCGGGCCCTGGAGCTCCGCCGCCGAGATCGACATGCTGGGCGACCCCGGCACCCCCGCGGCCACCGTCGACCTGTCCCGGACCGGATGGACGGCCACCGCGAGCGACGAGGAGAGCGCCGGCGAGAACGGCCGCGCGGCCAACGTCCTCGACGGCAACACCGCCACCCTCTGGCACAGCAGGTGGAGCGGCACGCCCACCCCGCTGCCGCACACCCTCACCATCGACATGCACCGCACGTCGGTCGTCTCCGCGCTCGTCTACCACCCGCGCGCGGACGGGCCCAACGGGCGGGCCGGCGCGTACAGCGTCCAGACCAGCACCGACGGCATCACCTTCGGCGCGCCGGTGGCCTCGGGCACCTGGCGGGACGACGACACCGTCAAGACCGCCACCTTCACCCGGGCCGAGCACGCCCGGTACGTACGGCTGACCGTGACGAGCGAGGCCGGCGGCCGCGGCCCGTGGACCTCCGCCGGCGAGATCCGGCTGAGCGGGCCGGCCAGCCCGGCCGTCCACGGCTCCTGGGGCCGGATCACCGGCTTCCCGCTGGTGCCGGTGGCCACCGCCGTCCTGCCCGGCGACAAACTGCTGGCCTGGTCGGCGTACGCGGTCGACCGCTTCGGCGGCAGCAACGGCTACACCCAGACCGCGATCCTGGACCTGAAGACCGGCAAGGTCACCCAGCGCCGCATCGACAACACCGGCCACGACATGTTCTGTCCGGGCATCGCCATGCTGGCCGACGGCCGGGTGCTGGTCACCGGGGGCAGCAACGCGGAGAAGGCGAGCATCTACGACCCGGCCGCCGACACCTGGTCCGCCACCACCAGCATGAACATCGCCCGCGGCTACCAGGCCATGACCCTGCTCTCCACCGGCGAGGCCTTCGTCCTGGGCGGTTCCTGGAGCGGGGCGGCGGGCGACAAGGCCGGCGAGGCCTGGTCGCCGGACACCCGTACCTGGCGCAAGCTCCCCGGCGTCTCCGCCGTCCCGGCGCTGACGGCGGACCCGGCCGGCCCCTACCGGGCCGACAACCACATGTGGCTGTACGCCACTTCGGGCGGCAAGGTGCTCCAGCTCGGTCCGAGCAGGCAGATGAACTGGATATCGACCACGGGCCAGGGCGCCATCACCCCCGCCGGCACCCGGGCGGACAGCCAGGACGCCATGACCGGCAACGCCGTCTCCTACGACATCGGCAAGCTGCTCACCCTGGGCGGCTCCCCCGCCTACCAGGACAGCCCGGCCACCCGGCGCGCCTACACGGTGAACGTCACGGGCGACCAGGCCCAGGCGGCCCGTACCGGGGACATGGAACACGCCCGGGCCTTCAGCAACAGCGTCGTCCTGCCCGACGGCAAGGTGGCCGTCTTCGGCGGGCAGGCCCGGCCGGTGCCGTTCAGCGACGCGACCTCGGTGCTGACGCCCGAGCTGTGGGACCCGGCGACCGGAGCCTTCACCCCGCTCGCCTCGATGGCCGTGCCGCGCAACTACCACAGCGTGGCCAACCTGCTGCCGGACGGACGGATCTTCTCCGGGGGCGGGGGGCTGTGCGGTGACTGCGCCACCAACCACGCCGACGGGGCGGTGTTCACGCCGCCGTACCTGCTGAACGCGGACGGATCGCCGAAGCCGCGTCCGGTCATCTCCGGGGGCGTGCCCGCCAGGACGGCGCCCGGCACCTCGCTCACGGTGCGTACCGAGGGTCCGGTGGCCTCCTTCGTCCTGATGCGGGCGGCGGCCGCGACCCACTCCACCGACAACGACCAGCGGCGGGTCCCGCTGGTGTCGACGGCCGACGGCGCCGGCTCCTACACGGTGTCCGTTCCCGCCGACACCGGTGTGGTCCTGCCGGGCACCTACATGCTCTTCGCCCTCGACGCCCAGGGGGTCCCGAGCATCGCCAGGTTCCTCACCGTCTCCTGACCCGGGCGGCCCGCGGGTGATCCCCGGGTGACCTCGGGTGACCCTGAGCGGTGTCCGGCCCTCGCGGGGCCGGGCACCGCCTCTCCCGCGCTACGCCGTCCGTACGGCCCGGGCCGTGTCGGCCGCGCCCAGGACTCCCGCGATGCCCCGGGCGAGGCAGGGGATGCGGTGCGCCGGGATGCCCGCGATGTTGATCCGGCCCGAGGTCGTGCCGTAGACCGCGTACTGCCTGCGCAGCAGGAGCATCTGCGGGGCGGTGAGCGGCAGCATCGAGAACATGCCCTTCTGCCGGGCGAGGGAGCGGGCCTGCTCGGCGCAGTCCAGGGCGCTCAGGTGGGCGGTCAGATCGGCCCGGTTGGCCATGATCCGGCTGCGCATGACGTCCAGTTCCGCGCGCCAGGCGGCCCGCAGCCCCTGGTCCTCCAGGATCGTGGTGACGACGGCCGCGCCGTGCTCGGGCGGCATCGAGTACAGCGTGCGGGCGGCGTTCTGCAGGGCCGTCTCGGCGTGCCGCACGGCGCGGGCCGAGGACCCGAGCACGATGGCGCAGCCGACGCGGTCGCTGTAGAGGCCGAAGTTCTTCGAGCAGCTGACCGCGATCAGCATCTCCGGGACGCGCGCCGCCAGCATCCGCGTGGCCAGCAGGTCGGCTTCCAGGCCGTCGCCGAGACCGTGGTAGGCGAGGTCCACGAAGGGCACCCAGCCGCCCCGGGCGGCGGACTCGGCCAGCGCCTCCCAGTCGTCGAGCAGCGGGTCCACGCCCGTCGGGTTGTGGCAGCAGCCCTGGAGGAGCACCACGTCGTCCCGCCGGGCTTCCCGCAGCTCCCGCAGGACGCCGGCCGTGTCGAAGCCGCCCTCGGCGTCGCGCCAGCCGTACGTGCGCACGTGCAGCCCGGCGGCCTCCAGGATGGGCCGGTGGTTGACGTACGCGGGATCGCTGATCCACACCGTGGTGCCCGGGCGGGTCCGGCAGATCAGGTCGGCCAGCAGCCGCAGCGCGCCGGATCCGGCGACGGTCTGGACGGCCGCGGCCCGGTCGGCCGGCCCCTGCGGGCCCAGCACGAGGCCCAGCAGGGACCGGTTGAAGGCGGCGTTCCCGGAGAGCCCGCGGTACTCCTTGGACTCGGAGCGCTCGGCCAGACGCATCTCGGCCTCGCGCACGGCGGCCATGACGGGGGTGGTGCCCGTCTGGTCCCGGTAGACCCCGAGGACGAGGTTCAGCCGTTCGGGCCGCTCGTCGCTGCCGAACTCGTAGGTCAGGTCCCACAGCGGGTCGGTGGGCGGCGGGGGGAGGAGCTCAAGCATCTGCGGGAACCTCGGGTCTGGGGCGGCGGTTGGCGAGGACCACGCCGGTGGTGATCAGGGGGACGCCGACGAGTACGGCGAGGGTGGGTGTCTCGCCGAGCAGGGGGACGGCGAGCAGGACGACGGCGACGGGGCTGAGGCTGCCGACGACGGAGCTGCGCTCGGCGCCGAGCCGGCGGATGGCGAAGGCGTACAGCAGGCCGGCGCACAGCCCGACGCCGAGCCCCTGGACCACGAGGAAGAGGGCGATGTCGCCGCCCGCCGCGTGCGCGAGGCCCGTCGGGAGCACCCCGGTCAGGACCAGGACCCCGATCGCGGCGAAGGAGGGCAGGCACAGCAGTCCGATCGATCCGACGGGATCGAGGTCCACCTCGCGCAGGCCCACCGTGTAGAGGGCCCACAGGCCGCTGGCGACGAGGAGGATGCCGGAGCCGGCGAGCACGTCGGTGTCCACGGGAACGACGTAGCGCCAGACGAGGGCGGCCACACCGGCCGCGATCAGCGCGAGTCCCGCGGCCTGCGTCCCGCGGGGGACGCCGTGCCCCCGCCGGATCATGATCGCGGAGACGAAGAGGGGGACCATCCCCGGGACGATCGAGCCGACGAAGGCGGCGGAGGTCAGGGCGCCGCCGTGCATCGCGGCGAGGAAGAAGGGCACCCCCGCACCGCAGATGATCTTGACTGCGGCGGCGGGCCGTACCGCGGCGATGCGGCGACGGCGCCGCCACAGGGCGGGGAGGAGCACGACGAGGGGAACGCCGAAGCGCAGCAGGGCCGCGTCGGCGGGCAGCAGGGAGGAGGCGCTCAGGGCGCGGGCGCTGAGCGCGAAGGCCGCCCAGATCGCCACGGTCACCAGCAGGGCCACCAGCCCCTCGGCCTGCGGGGAGAGCCGCAGGAGGCGCCGTGGGGAGAGCCCGCGCAGGCCGGGGTGTCCGGCACGCGGGCCCGCCGCGGCGTGAGGCCGGGCCGCCCGGGTGGTGTGCGTCGCGACCAAGGAAATTGCTCCAGCCTCTGGGACGCGGACCGGTCCGGTCCGTCCCGGGCAACGCTAGGGCTTCGGGCGGGGCAGCCGATTGCCAGTTCTGCCTCTCGGACATACGTTTGGGGCAGAATCTGCCAAGGAGTGGCCGTGGACGCAGTCGATCTGCAGATCATCCGGGAATTGCAGGCCGACGGACGCCTGTCCAACCAGGACCTGGCCGACCGCGTGCGGCTCTCGCCGTCGCCCTGCCTGCGCCGGGTCCGGCGGCTGGAGGAGGCGGGCCTGATCCGCGGCTACACGGCCATGGTCGACCAGGTGGCGTTCGGGCTCCCGGTCACCGTCTTCGTGCGGATCCGCCTGGAACGCCATACGGCGGAGGCCGTACTGCTCTTCGAGGAGCACGTGGCCGTCATCGAGCACATCCAGGACTGCTATCTGATGGCGGGCAGCAGCGACTACCTGCTCCGGGTCGTCATCGAGGACCTGGAGGCCTACGAGGCCCTGGTGCGCCACCGCGTCCACGCCATCCCCGGGATCGCCTCGATCGAGTCGAGCTTCGCGTACGGCAGTGTCAAACAGTCCCGGACCTATCCGCGGCCCTCCCCCGGCGCGTCGCGGCGCGCGTGACCGGTCGCGGTGCCCCGCCCTATGCGGAGCCTTCGACCGCCGCCTCGAAGGCGGCGAAGGCGGCCGCGTCGAAGAGGACGAACCGCACCTCCCGCACCGCGGTCGGGGCGGCGGCCCGCACCGTCTCCACCGCGATCCGCGCCCCGTCGTCCATGGGCCAGCCGTACACACCGGTGGAGATGGCCGGGAAGGCGACCGTACGGGCCCCCAGCTCGTCGGCGATCCGCAGCGATTCGCGGTAGCAGGAGGCCAGCAGCTCCGAGCGGTCCTCCTCGCGCGACCAGACCGGGCCCACCGTGTGGATGACGTGCCCGGCGGGCAGCCGGCCGGCCGTGGTGGCCACGGCCCGGCCCGTCGGCAGTCCCTTGCCGTAGTGCGAGCGCCGCAGGTCCTCGCAGGCCGCGAGGATCTCCGGGCCGCCGCGGCGGTGGATGGCGCCGTCCACCCCGCCGCCCCCGAGGAGCGAGGAGTTGGCCGCGTTGACGATCGCGTCGGCCTTCTCGGCGGTGATGTCGCCGAGCACCAGGGTGATGCGGACCATGGGGACGTCCTTTCGCGAGGGGTACGGTGACCGGCCCGAGCCGCCGAGCCGCCGTCAGGCGTCGGTGCGCAGGTGGCGCCAGACGGCCTTGGCGGCGTTGTGGCCGGACATGCCGTGCACCCCGGGGCCCGGCGGGGTCGCCGAGGAGCAGAGGAAGACCGCCGGGTGGGCCGTCGTGTACGGGGAGAGGGAGATCTTCGGGCGCAGCAGCAGTTGGAGGCCCGAGGCGGCTCCGCAGGCGATGTCCCCTCCGACGTAGTTGGGGTTGCGGGCGGCGAGCTGGGGCGGTCCGGCCGTCGCGCGGGCCAGGACCAGGTCGCGGAAGCCGGGGGCGAAGCGCTCCAGCTGCCTCTCGACGGCCCCGGTGAGATCGCCGTCCCAGCCGGCGGGGACGTGGCCGTACGCCCAGAAGACGTGCTTGCCCTCGGGCGCTCTGCCGGGGTCGAGCAGGCTGGGCTGCGCCGTGATGAGGAAGGGGTTGCGGGGGGCCCGGCCGCCCGAGGCCAGCTGCAGGGCGGCGTCGATGTCGCGGGTGCGCGGGCCGATCTGGACGGTGCCGGCGCGGCGCGGCTCCTCGGCGGTCCACGGGACCGGGCCGTCCAGCGCGTAGTCGATCTTGAATACGGAGGCGCCGTACCGGTAGCCGTCGTAGGCCCGCCCCAGCCGGGCGATCCGGGCCAGCGCGGTCGGCGAGGTGTCGAAGACGTACGCCCGGGCCGGCGGGAGGTCGTCGAGCCGCTTGACCTCGAAACCGGTGTGGATCGTCCCGCCGAGGTCGCGCAGGTACGCCGCGAGCGCGTCGGAGACGGACTGCGAGCCTCCGCGCGCCATCGGCCAGCCGTTCGCGTGCGCGGCCAGCGCGAAGACCAGGCCGACGGCTCCGGTGCCGATCCCGCCGAGCGGAGCGATGACGTGGGCCACGAGCCCCGCGAACAGGGCCCTGGCCCGGTCGTCGCGGAAGCGGCGCAGGAGCCAGGTGGACGGCGGCAGCCCGGCCAGCCCGAAACGGGCGAGGGTGAGCGGGTCGCGCGGCAGCGCGGTGTTGGGCAGGGACATGAAGTCCCGGGCCAGGGTGTCCCACTTGCCGAGGAACGGGCCGACCAGACGGCGGTAGGCACCCGCGTCGCGAGGCCCGAACGACGCCGCCGTCTCAGCGACCGAGCGGGAGAGGACGGCGGCCGTCCCGTCGTCGAAGGGGTGCGCCATCGGCAGCGGGGCGTGCAGCCACTCCAGCCCGTACCGCTTCAGCGGCATCGTGGCGAAGACCGGGGAGCCGGCGCCGAGCGGATGCACCGCCGAGCAGGGGTCGTGCCGGAAGCCGGGGAGGGTGAGCTCCTCGGTCCGGGCGCCGCCGCCCACCGTTTCGGCGGCTTCGAAAACGGCCACCGAGAAGCCGCGCCGGGCCAGTTCGACGGCGGCGGTCAGCCCGTTGGGCCCCGCCCCCACCACGACCACATCGAGAATCGACGGCACTTGCGACTCCTTCGTCTCCGGCGGCCCTGCTCCTCCAGGATATTGCGCCCCGCGCCGCCGGCCGGACACCCCTGGGACGGCCCCGACCCCTATGCGGCGCCCGCACGGCGCCTCTACGGCACCTAGGCGCCCCGGAGCAGTTCCCGGATGCGTACGGCGGTGGGCTCGTCGCGGCCGACGGCGAACGGCAGCGCGTTGTCGCGGTCCACCCGGAAGGGGACCCCGTCGACGGTGCTCTGCGCCCCGCCGGCCTCGGCGACCAGCAGCAGTCCGGCCGCGTGGTCCCACGCCGACGGCCAGGTGAAGGCGAGGCCGTCCATCTCGCCGCGGGCCACCTTCAGGTACTCCAGGCCCGCCGAACCGCACGGCCTGGCCGCCACCCCCGGCACGTCCAGCCGGGCGAGCGTCCGCTTGTTCTCGTCGGAGGTGTACAGCGGGTGCGCGATGGCGACGCGCAGCGCGGCGCCGGCCTCCGGCGAACCGCTGTGGATCCGCTCGCCGTTGACGTACGCGCCCTGCCCGCGCACGGCGGTCGCCAGCTCCTCCAGCGCCGGGGCGAACGTCCACGAGGCGAGGATCTGCCCGCGCACGGCCAGCGCCACCAGGGTGCAGAAGGCCGGGTCGCCGTTGACGAACTGGCGGGTGCCGTCCACGGGGTCGACGATCCACACCGGGGCGTCCGCGCGCAGCGCCTCGTACACCGTGGGATCGGCGTGCACGGCCTCCTCGCCGACCACGGCGGAACCGGGCAGCAGCCGGGTCAGGGAGGCCGTGAGGTGCTCCTCGGCCCGGCGGTCGGCGACGGTCACCAGGTCGTGGGGGCCGCTCTTCTCGTCGACCTCGTGCTCGGCGAGCTGCCTGAATCTCGGCATGATCTCGATCGCCGCCGCCTTGCGGACGGCCTCTTCCACATCGGACAGGCCATGGGCCAGGAACTCATCGATCATGCCCCCAGCAAAGCACGGACGGCCGACAAACCCCACCGCCCTTCCCCGACGTCCGCCCGGCCGCCGGGTGGCCGGCGGGTGAACCGCCCCCGGGCCCCTGCGCGGGCCGGCCCCTCCGGGATTCAGCCGGCGAGCGGGAACATGCAGGCCCGCCGGCCCTCGGGCGAGGCCAGCCACTCCAGCCTCTCGGCCGTGCCCGTGCCGGGCAACGGGGTGTGGAGCACGATCGCCAGGTCGGGGCGGGCCGGCACGCGCAGCTGCGTCGACTCCACGTGGAGCGCGCCGGCGACCGGATGGTCGATCTGCTTCTCCACCTGGCCGCCGGGCCGCACGTCACCGCGGTCCCACAGCTCGGCGAACTCCGGGCTGAGCTCCCGCGCCTCCTCGATCACGGCCCGGAAGCCCTCGTCGTGGGGGTTCTCGGAGCAGGCCGCCCGGTACTGGGCCACCACCATGCAGGCGATCTGCTCCCACTGCGCCGCGCGGGACCGGTAGATGGGGTCGGTGAAGAAGGCGACCAGGCAGTTCTGCACGATCTCCGGGCGCATCCCGAACACCAGCGCGGCCGCGTCGTTGTACGCCACGGTGTTCCAGTACACGTCCATGATGTGCGCGGGGAACGGCATCCAGGCCTCGATGAGCCGCTTCAGGCCGTCGCACATGCCCTGGTCGTCGGGGGCGACTTCCAGGGCCGGCGGGTTGAGTCCGGCGAGCACGTACAGGTGCCGGCGCTCGGCGCTGCTCAGCTTCAGCACCCGGCCCACCGCGTCCAGGACCTGCGAGGACACCGTGATGTCGCGGCCCTGTTCGAGCCACTGGTACCAGGAGACGCCGACCCCGGCGAGCACGGCCACCTCTTCGCGGCGCAGGCCCGGGGTGCGTCGGCGGGCCCCGCCGTCCGGCAGGCCGGCCTCGGCCGGGGTGATCCGCGCGCGCCTGGTCATCAGGAACTCGCGCAGTTCCGTCCGGCGGTGCTCATCGGTCGCTGTGGCCACGAAATCCCCCTGTTCGGCTGCCTGGTGGTGCCGCCAACAGGATAAGTTCCCACTCTGCACGGACATTCCCCGGCCACGAAGGTGGTGGCCATGGCGATCGACACACATCCCACGACCACCGGGCCGCGCCCGGCGACCCCCGAAGACACCCGGCTCTCCGGCCGGGCCCGGCTGGTCCTCTTCGTCCTCTGCGCCGCCCAGTTCATGGTGGCGCTCGACTTCTCCGTCCTGAACGTGGCCCTGCCGGTGCTCGGCGAGGACCTGGGCCTCGGCCGGTCCGCCCTCCAGTGGGCGGTCACCGCGTTCGCGCTGCCCTCCGGCGGCTTCCTCCTCCTGTTCGGCCGGATCGCCGACCTGTACGGCCGCAAGAAGCTGTTCCTCATCGGCCTCGCGCTGTTCGGCGCGGCCTCCGTCCTCGCGACCCTCGCCTGGGACCCGGCGTCCTTCCTGACCGGGCGGGCCCTGCAGGGGCTGGGCGCGGCGGTCATCGTGCCCACCGGCATGTCCCTGCTGACCACGACGTTCCCCGAGGGTCCGCTGCGCGACAAGGCGCTGGGCATCTCCGGCACCCTGCTGTCCCTCGGCTTCACCGTCGGCATGGTCCTCGGCGGCGTGATGACCGACACCCTGGGCTGGCGCTCCACGATGGGCCTGCTCGCGGTCGCGTCGGTGGTCGTCCTGGCCCTCGCCCCGGGCCTGCTGCCGGAATCGCGTACCGCCGAGCGGCCGCGCCTGGACGTGCCCGGCGCCGTCACCGTCACCGGCGGACTGCTCGCGCTGATCTACGCCCTGACGACGGCGGCCGAGCGCGGTTTCGGCGACGCGGACGTCCGGGGCACGCTGGTGGCCGGACTCGTCCTGCTCACCGCGTTCGTGGCGGTGGAGTCGAGGTCGCCGGCCCCGCTGGTGTCGCTGCCGATGCTGAAGCGTCGCACGATCGCGTGGGGCAACATCGGTGGCCTGGTGACGTTCTCGATGATGTCGACGGTCGTCTTCGTGCTGACCCTCTACCTCCAGGAGACCCTGGAGCTGTCGTCCTTCCGTACGGGTCTGGTCTTCGGCGTCCAGGGCCTCGCGTCCGTCCTCGCCGGTTCGTACGCCTCGAAGGTCATCGGCCGCTTCGGTGCCCGCCGCACCCTGGTCGGCTCGCTGCTCGGCCAGGGCCTGCTGGGCGTCGCCCTGCTCGGCGTGGGCACGGGGTCGGGCGCCCTGCTGGCGACCGCGGCCGTCTCGCTGGCCAGCATGTGCCACCTCGGCGCGATCGTCTCCTACGGAGTGGTGGTGACGAGCGGCGTGCCCGACGAGGAGCAGGGCCTGGCGACCGGCCTGGTCACCACCACCCAGCAGGTCGGCATCACCATCGGCATCCCGCTGCTCGGTGTGCTGGCCACCACGCAGGCCTCGCTCTTCGACGGGGTGCGCACGGTCCTCGCGGTCGACGCGGCGATCGTGATCGCGGCGGCCCTCCTGGTGGGCCTCGGCCTCGGCCGCCGCAAGGCCTGAGCGCCGGCCGCCCCGGGCGGTCCCCGGTCCGGCCCGTCACCGGGGCCGGACCGGGGACCGCCCGGGGACGGTTCGGGGACGCGGCGGGGTGTCAGTCCCGCAGCACCGGGATGACGTACTGGCCGTACGCGTCGATCGTGGCCTCGCGCGCGTCGTGCATGTCGTAGACGGCGAACTGGTCGACGCCGAGGTCGCGCAGGACGCGGAGCTTCTCGATGTGGGCCTCGGCCGGGCCCAGGAGGCAGAAGCGGTCGACGATCTCGTCGGGGACGAAGTCCGCGGACGGGTTCCCGGCGCGGCCGTGGTGGCTGTAGTCGTAGCCCTGGCGGGCCTTGATGTACTCGGTGAGCTCGTCGGGCACCATCGAGGAGTGCTCGCCGTAGCGGGTGACGAGGTCGGCGACGTGGTTGCCGACCATTCCACCGAACCAGCGGCACTGGTCGCGGGCGTGCGCGAGGTCCTCGCTCACGTACGCGGGGGCCGCCACGCAGATGGTGATGTCCGCCGGATCGCGGCCGGCCTCGGCGGCGGCCTCACGGACCGACTTCACCATCCACTCGGTGAGGTACGGGTCGGCGAGCTGGAGGATGAACCCGTCCGCCTTCTGCCCGGCGAGGGCCAGGGCCTTCGGCCCGTACGCCGCCATCCACACCGGCAGCCTGCCCTCGCGGACCCACGGCAGCCGGACCGGGTTGCCGTCGACCAGCGCCTCGCGGCCCTCGGCGAGGTCCCGGATGACGTCGATGGCCTCGCCGAGGCGGGCCAGGGTGTTGGGTTTGCGTCCGGCGACCCGCATCGCCGAGTCGCCGCGGCCGATCCCGCAGACGGTGCGGTTGCCGAACATGTCGTTGAGGGTGGCGAAGGTGGAGGCGGTGACCTCCCAGGTGCGGGTGCCCGGGTTGGTGACCATCGGGCCCACGTGCAGCTTGCGGGTGTGTTCCAGGATCTGGCTGTAGATGACGAACGGCTCCTGCCACAGCACCGCGGAGTCGAAGGTCCAGCCGTAGCGGAAGCCGTTGCGCTCGGCGCGGCGCATGAGGCTGATGACCTGCGAGGCGGGCGGGTCGGTTTGCAGGACGAGGCCGAAGTCCATGGGGCGGCTCCTTGACGCTTACAGGTACTGGCAGGTGGAGCGGGGGATGAAGGCCCCGTGGCCGGCCCGGCCGGTGAATTCGCGCTGGTCGATGACGAGTTCGCCGCGCGACAGCACGGTGTCGACGCGTCCGGTGATCCGCTTGCCCTCGTACGCCGAGTAGTCCACGTTCATGTGGTGCGTCTCGGCGGAGATGACCTGCTCGGCGTGCGGATCGTAGAGGACGATGTCGGCGTCGGAGCCCGGCGCGATGGTGCCCTTCTGGGGGTAGAGGCCGAACATCCGGGCCGGGGTCGCGCAGGCGATCTCGATCCAGCGGCGGCGGCTGATGTGCCCGTCCAGGACGGCCTGGTGGAGGAGGTCCATCCGGTTCTCCACGCCGGGCAGCCCGTTGGGGATCTTGGAGAAGTCGCCGCGGCCGAGCTCCTTCTGGCCGCGGAAGCAGAAGGGGCAGTGGTCGGTGGAGACCACCTGGAGGTCGTTGGTCCGCAGCCCCCGCCACAGCGCCGCCTGGTGCTCCCGCGGCCGCAGCGGCGTGGAGCAGACGTACTTGGCGCCCTGGAAGTCCGGCTCGGCGAGGTTGTCGGTGGACAGGAACAGGTACTGCGGGCAGGTCTCCCCGAAGACGGGCAGTCCCTTGTCGCGGGCGGCGGCCAGCTCGGCCACCGCTTCCTCCGCCGAGACGTGGACCACGTACAGCGGCGCGCCGGCGACCCGGGCGAGCTGGATCGCCCGGTGGGTCGCCTCGGCTTCCAGGAGCACCTTGCGGACCTCGCCGTGGTGGCGGGGGTCGGTCTCCCCGCGCGCCAGGGCCTGTTCGACGAGGACGTCGATCGCGATGCCGTTCTCGGCGTGCATCATGATCAGCCCGCCGTTGGAGGCGCCCCGCTGCATGGCGCGCAGGATCTGCCCGTCGTCGCTGTAGAAGACGCCGGGGTAGGCCATGAACAGCTTGAAGGAGGTGACGCCCTCCCCGACGAGGAGGTCCATCTCCTTCAGGGTGCCCTCGTTGACGTCCGAGAGGATCATGTGGAAGGCGTAGTCGACGGCGCAGTTGCCGTCGGCCTTGGCGTACCAGGTGTCGAGTCCCTCGCGCAGGGAGTGGCCCACGCTCTGCACGGCGAAGTCGACGATGGTGGTGGTGCCGCCCCAGGCGGCGGCCCGGGTCCCGGTCTCGAAGGTGTCCGAGGCGGAGGTGCCGCCGAAGGGGAGTTCCATGTGGGTGTGGGCGTCGACCCCGCCCGGGATCACGTACTTCCCGCTCGCGTCGATCGTGCGGTCGGCCGTCCACGGCTCGGCGGCCGCCGAGCCGTGTGCGGCGAGGGCCGCCACGCGGCCGTCCTCGATCAGGACGTCCGCGTGCAGTTTGTCGGCGGCGGTGATGACGAGGCCGCCGCGGATCAGGGTGCGGATGCTCATGGGAGTCCCCCTACTCGATGCTGCGCAAGGCCTGTTCGAGGATCTCGGCGCCCTCTTCCGCCTCGGAGACGGTGAGGGACAGGGGCGGCGCGATGCGCAGCACGCTGGTGTTGTACCCGCCGCCCTTGCCGAGCAGCAGGCCGCGTTCGCGGGCCGCCTCCAGGACGGCGGCGGCGGCGTCCGGGTCGGCCTCGTCGGTCCCCGGCTTCGTCAGCTCCAGCCCGGCCATCAGGCCCCGGCCGCGGACCTCCCGTACGGCGGGTGCGTGCGCGGCGACGGCGCGGAGCCGGTCCAGGAGCAGGCCGCCGACGCGGCGGGCGTTGCCCTGGAGGTCGTGCTCCAGCAGGTACGCGAGGTTCGCGACGCCGGCCGCCATGGTGACCGGGGAACCTCCGAAGGTGGAGATGGAGTTGGAGTCGATGCAGTTCATCACCTCGGCGCGGGCGACGACGCCTCCGATGGACATGCCGTTGCCGATGCCCTTGGCGAAGGTGAGGATGTCGGGCGGCCCGTTCTGGGCGTGCGCCTGCCAGCCCCAGAAGTGCTCGCCGGTACGGCCCCAGCCGGTCTGCACCTCGTCGCTGATCCACAGGATGCCGTGGCGGTCCAGCACCTCGCGGAAGGCCCCGTACAGGCCGTCGGGCGGGGAGGTGAAACCGCCGACGCCCTGGATCGGCTCGGCGATGAGGGCCGCCACTCCCCCGCGGGCCTGGCCGAGCACGTCCTCCAGGTCCGCGACGGCGGCCGCGGTGAAGGCGGCGTCGTCCAGGTGGGCGAGGGGGCCGCGGGTGCGGACCGCGCCCTGGACGTAGTACGTCTGGAGCGGCGAAAGGCTGGTCGGGGACCAGCCGCGGTTGCCGGTGATGGAGACCGTGGAGAAGGACCGTCCGTGGTAGCTGTTGCGCATCGCCAGGATCTGGTTGGAGCGGCGGTACGTCGTCGCGAGCAGCAGGGCGGTGTCGTTGGCCTCGGTGCCGGAGGTGGTGAAGAAGACCCGGGCGTCGGGGATGCCGGACAGGGCGGCGACCCGCTCGGCCAGCTCGATCATCGGCCGGTTCAGGTACAGGGTGGAGGAGTGGATGAGCCTCCCTGCCTGTTCGGAGACGGCCTTGGTGACCTCGGGCAGGGCGTGGGCGGTCATCGTGGTGAGGATGCCGCCGAAGAAGTCGAGGTAGCGGTTGCCGTCGGCGTCCCAGACGTGCCGGCCCTCGCCGTGCGTGAGCTCGATGGGGTGCTTGTAGTAGAGCGCGAGCCAGTCGGGCAGGACGGTGCGGTGGCGGCTGTGGAGCGGGGTGGGGTCGGTCACGGCTGTACGAGCCCTCCGTAGGCGTCGGGGCGGCGGTCCCGGTAGAAGGCCCACTGGTCGCGGACCTCCTTGATCAGGTCGAAGTCCAGGTCACGGACGAGGAGTTCCTCCTCCTTGTCGCTGGCGACCTCGCCGACGAACCGGCCGCGCGGGTCGACGAAGTAGCTGGTGCCGTAGAAGTCGTTGTCGCCGTACTCCTCCTGGCCGACGCGGTTGATCGCGGCGACGAAGTACTCGTTGGCGACGGCGGACGCGGGCTGTTCCAGCTGCCACAGGTAGGAGGACAGGCCCCGGTGGGTGGCGGAGGGGTTGTAGACCAGCTGGGCCCCGGCCAGCCCCAGGGCGCGCCAGCCCTCGGGGAAGTGGCGGTCGTAGCAGATGTAGACGCCGACCTTCCCGACGGCGGTGTCGAAGACCGGCCAGCCGAGGTTGCCCGGGCGGAAGTAGTACTTCTCCCAGAAGCCCTTGACCTGGGGGATGTGGTGCTTGCGGTACTTGCCCAGGTAGCTGCCGTCGGCGTCGATGACGGCGGCGGTGTTGTAGTAGAAGCCCTCGCTCTCCAGCTCGAAGACCGGGACGACGATGACCATGCCGGTCTCGCGGGCGAGCTCCTGCATGCGGCGGACGGTGGGGCCGTCGGGGACGGCCTCGGCCCAGCGGTAGTGCTCGGGCTCCTGGACCTGGCAGAAGTAGGGGGCGTTGAACACCTCCTGGAAGCCGATGATCTTCGCCCCCTGGGCGGCGGCCCGGCGGGCGTGCTCCTCGTGTTTGGCGATCATCGATTCGGTGTCTCCGGTCCAGGTGGCCTGGACCAGCGCGGCGCGGACGACTTGGGCCATGAGCTGCTCCTCGCGACGGGAACGCCGAGTTCTACGCACGTAGATGATGTCCGTAGGGAGTAGAACGTAGGCCCCGTCACAGCGTGGGGCAAGACCGCCGTGCGCTGTTGGAGTAGTCGATCAGGTTACGTCCCCCCGCGGTCGATTGCGGTCAGCAGACGGGCGGGTTAGGGGAAGCTTGTCGGACCGCACCCCGTCCGAGCCGAGCCGCGCAGCCGCACGGTGCGGCTCAAAAACCGGGGCTCCGCCCCGCACCCCGCTCCTCAAACGCCGGAGGGGCTGGATTGGTGCGGCGGAGCCGGAGTGGTGCGGCCAGGCTGGATGGTGCGTCAGCACTGGAGAGTGGAGGCGGATCAGCCGGGTCGGGTGGGGTGGGGGTGGGTGTGTGTCGGGGTGATCCCCGCAGGGTGCCGAACGCACTGCCGCCGAGCTGTCCGACCTCCCGACACGTTCGGCGCCCGAGGAGACACCCCGGCGCGCGCCCGCCCCCACCCCAACCGGCCCCACCCCGCCGACCCCGCCCGAGCGGCGCAGCCAAAGGGCCCGCGCACCCCGACCCCGCCCAAGCGGCGCAGCCGACCGGCGGGTGACCGCCTCACCCCGTCCCCAGCCCGGCCACCCGCAGGGCGTGGGCGAGGTCGCGGTGGTGGGAGCCGGGGAGGGCGCGGGCCGCCTGGAGCAGGCGTGGGGCGAACCACTGGGGGTCGCGGCGGGCCAGCCCGGCCGCCTCCTCGGCGGTGCGGACCCGGACGAAGGCGCCGAGGAGGGCGTCGGCCTCACGGGTGCGGCCGGCTTCGCCGAGGGCGAGCGCGGCGTCCGCGACCTCGGCGGCGGGTCGGGCGACGCCCTGGCGCAGCAGGGCGTCGCAGTCGGCCTCCCGGCCGGCCTCGCCGAGAGCCGCGGCGGCCGCCGCGAGCCGCGCGGGCGGGAGCGAGCCCGCCTCCCACAGCAAAGTGGCCCAGTCGGCCGCGAGCCCGACGCGGCCCAGCTCGGCGGCCAGCCCCGGCAGCCGCTCGGCGGGCCCGGCGGCGGCCTCGCAGAGCAGCACGTGCGCCTCCCCGCTGCGGCCCTGAGCGCGCAGCGCGAGCAGTTCCTCGGCGACGGCCCCCACGGTCCCGGCCACGGCGGACGTCGAGTGGGGCGCGGCCTCGCCGCCCACGGCCCCGCCGCCCGCCGCCGGAGCCGCCCGGTGGGGTGGCGTCACGGGCTCCGGCCGGGGCCGGCCGAACCGGGCGCCACGGGGCAACGGCCCCTGCTGCGGCCCGAAGCGTGCTCCGCGCGGGGCGGGCAGGCCGGGCTCCTCCCCCGGGCCGGCGGGCTCCGGCGCCCCCGTGTCGGCCGGCTGTCCGGGAGGCGGGGTGAAGGCCGGCACCTCGGGGGCCGCGGACCCGGCGTAGCGGGCACCCCCGGCACGCCGTCCTCCGCGCAGCCACCGCCCCTCGGCCCGTCCCACGGTCCCGTGCCCGCCCGTCGCGTCGGCTCCGCCGGGCGCCGGGGCCGCCTGCCCGCCCGGCGGATCGAACCGTTCGCCCGGCGCTCCGGACCGGACGCCCGGCGCCTCGGACCAGGCGGCCGGGTGGTGCGGCCGCTCGGCGGGCACGGGCCGTTGGCGGGGGACGCCGGGCAGCGGGGCGGCGGGTTCCGGGCGGTCGGGCCGCAGGGCCGTCAGGCGCGCGACCAGGTCCTCGTGGCGGGCCGCGGCGCGGGCCACGTCGTCCTGGGTCCAGGAGAGTTCGCGGGTCAGGGCGTCCCTCTCCGCCGGGTCGGCGCAGACGGAGAGCCGCGCCGTCAGGTTCCGCAGGGCCGTCTCCGAGTCGGCCCGCAGGGCCGCGGACGCCGCGAGCAGGGTCCGCAGCTCTTCCTCGCCGCCCGGCAGCCGGTCCCACACGGTGACGGCCGCCGCCCGCAGCCGCGCCGCGTATACGGTCTCCCGCGCCGCGGACTCCGCGCCCCGCGCCCCCGCCAGGTCCCTCAGCAGGGACTCCACCACGTCCCACGGCGGCATCGCGGCCCCCTCCAGGCAAGCCCGCATGCCCTCCGGATCCCGGCGCAGGAACTCCCCGTACCAGCCTGCCCCGGGATCCAACCTCTGGGTCAACCCCCGCAAGTATCCCGAGAGTTGACTGATCGCCAGTGAAGTCGCGGTCTCCATGACCGCATTGGATCCCACCCGTGTTACGGGCGGGCTACGGGAGTCTCAAAGCTTGACGGCGATCGCGGTGTGCGGACGCTTCCCGCGCCGCGCCAGGGTGGCGGGCACGTCCACCAGCCAGTACTGCCACGTGTACTTGCGCGACATCAGCTTCCGCACCCGCCGCAGCCCCGCCTCGTCGAGCAGCCGGGCCTCGCCCTCGCGCACCGGCGCCCCCTCGCGGACGCGCCCGCGCACGTCGCACGCGGTGACGGTGACCCGCCCGTTGTTGCGGATGCGCTTGACCTTCCACGTTTCGGTCCGCGTCCACACGTACAGCTCGCCGCCGTCGGCCACCGCCCAGACCGGCGTCGCGACGGGCGTGCCGTCCTTGCGGTAGGTGGTGAGACTGATGTAGCGCGCTCTGCCGAGTTCCTCGAGATCCATGACGCGACCCTAGCCCCGGGGGCCGTCCGGTGGGGGCGGGGGCGTCCTTCCGTTCGCCGCGGCAGGACCGCGGGCCGTCTTCGAGGGGGCGCGGCCCTCCTCGTCGGCGGGTGCCGGGCCGTCGGGGGCGGTGCACGCGGCGAGCAGCAGGCCGCCCGCGAGGAGGGCGCCGAGGATTCCGAGACCGAGTCGCTGGGATGCGTTCGTGGCTGACACGCCTTCACGCTTGCCCCGCACCCCCGTCCCCCCACCGCCGATTGGGCCGTTCGGCCCGTGCGCCCGCCCGGACGGACCGGTCCGACGTCAGGCGGGCACGGCGGCGCAGCGCGTCAGCAGGTCGTCCAGCGAGAGGCCGAGCGCGCCGGCCAGCGCGGCGACCGTGAAGAAGGCGGGGGTGGGCGCCCGGCCGGTCTCGATCTTGCGGAGGGTCTCGGCGGAGAGCCCCGCGCCGGCGGCGACCTCGACCATGCTGCGGCCGCCGCGCGCCTCGCGCAACAGGGCGCCGAGCCGCTCGCCGCGCTCGCGCTCTTCGGGGGTGAGAGGGGTACGGACCATGCGGTCATCCTACCCCGGCAGCCAATAACTATCCCGTCATTGTTATACCGGTATAGTTATTGGCATGGTGGAACTGAAGACGGACCGGGAGATCGACGAGATGCGCGCCGCGGGCCGGGTGGTCGGCCGCGCCCTGGCCGCCGTACGGGAGGCGGCGCGCGTCGGGATGACCCTGCTGGACCTGGACCGGGTGGCCCGCGGGGTGCTGGAGGAGGAGGGCGCGACCTCGCCCTTCCTGGGCTACCGGCCGCGGTTCGCACCGGTGCCCTTCCCCGGCGTGGTGTGCGCCTCGGTCAACGACGCGATCGTGCACGGCATCCCCGACGGGTACCGGCTGCGCGACGGCGACCTGGTCAGCATCGACTGCGGGGCGAAGCTCCGCGGCTGGGTGGGGGACGCGGCGGTGAGCTTCACCGTCGGCCGGGCCCGCCCGGCCGACCTGCGACTGATCGAGACCTCCGAGGCGGCCCTCGCGGCCGGGATCGCCGCCGCCGTGCCCGGCAACAGGATCGGGGACATCGCCCACGCCGTCGGCACGGTCTGCCGCGCCGCCGGGTACGGCGTCCCGGACGGCTTCGGCGGCCACGGCATCGGCCGCGCCATGCACGAGGACCCCGGCGTGCCCAACGAGGGCCCGCCGGGACGCGGCATGAAGCTGCGTCCCGGCATGGTCCTCGCCATCGAGCCGATGCTGATCGCGGGCGGTACGGACGACTACCGCTGCGACGCTGACGGCTGGACCCTGCGCACCGTCGACGGCAGCCGCGCCGCGCACGCGGAGCACACGGTCGCGATCACCGCCGGGGGCCCGAGGGTCCTCACCGCCCTCTGAGCGCTACGGCTTGCCGTGCGGGTGGACCACCATGGCCGAGCCGCCGCCGCGGCGGCTGGTCTCGGCCGCCGCCAGCCAGCGGCCGTCGGGCAGGCGCTGGACACCGGTGGCGGCGCCGATCTCCGGGTTCTGCCTGAAGCCCTGGCCGAGCGCCTCCAGCGAGGCGCGCAGCGGGCTGTTCCACAGGCCCGGCTCCAGCTCGGTGGTGGTCTGGTTGCGCTGGCTGGCGCGCGGCGCGGCGATCGCGTCGACCAGCGGCAGGCCCCGGTCCAGGTGTCCGATGAGGGTCTGCAGGACGGTGGTGATGATGGTGGCGCCGCCCGGCGAACCCACGGCGAGCACCGGCCGGCCGTCCTCCAGCACGATCGTCGGGGACATGGAGGAGCGCGGCCGCTTGCCCGGGCCGGGCAGGTTCGGGTCCGGGACCCCGGGCGCCGCCGGGGCGAAGGAGAAGTCGGTGAGCTCGTTGTTCAGCAGGAATCCGCGGCCCGGCACGGTGATCGCGCTGCCGCCGGTGGACTCGATGGTCAGGGTGTAGGACACCACGTTCCCCCAGCGGTCGGCGACCGTCAGGTGCGTGGTGTTCTCCCCTTCGTACGTGGTCGGGGCGGCCTGCCCGGTGCTGGCGCACGGCACCGGGCTGCGCGGGTCACCGGGGGCGAGCGGGCTGGTCAGCGTACGGTCCGGCGTGATCAGGCAGGCGCGCGAGTCGGCGAAGCGCTGCGAGAGGAGTTCGCGCGTCGGCACGCTCGTGGCGGCTGGGTCGCCGACCCAGCGGCCGCGGTCGGCGAAGGAGATCCGCGAGGCCTCGATGAACCGGTGCAGGTACTGCGTCTCGGAGAGCTTCGCGAGGTCGGTGCGCTCCAGGATGTTGAGGGCCTCGCCGACGGTGGTGCCGCCGGAGGAGGAGGGCGCCATGCCGTAGACGTCCAGGCCGCGGTATCCCACCCGGGTCGGGTCCTGCCGCTTGGTGGCGTACGCGCGCAGGTCACCGGTGGTCAGGTCGCCGGAGCGGACGATCCGCGTCGCCGCCGGGTCCACAGGGGGCTTGCGGACGGCTCGGACGATCTCGTCGGCGAGGGGGCCGCGGTAGAGCGCGCCCGTGCCCTTGCGGGCCAGTTCGGCGTAGGTGGCGGCCAGGTCCGGGTTCTTGAAGGTGGAGCCGACCACCGGCAGGGCGCCGCCGGGCAGGAAGAGCTTCGAGGTGTCCGGGAAGTCCCGGAAGCGGGCCTCGTTGAGCTCGGTCTGGGCGCGGAACGTGCTGTCCACGGTGAAGCCGTCGCGGGCCAGTTTCTCGGCGGGCCTGAGGAGTTGGCGCAGCGGGCGGGTGCCCCACGCGTCGAGGGCGCTCGCCCAGGTGGCGGGGGTGCCGGGGACGCCGACGCCGAGGCCGCTGGTCTGGCCCTCGGCGAAGGGGATGGGGACGCCGTTCTCCTGGAAGAGGGTCTCGCCGGCCGAGGCGGGCGCGGTCTCACGGCCGTCGATGGTGTGCACGCGGCGGGACTTGGCGTCGTAGTAGACGAGGTAGCCGCCTCCGCCGATGCCCGCCGAGTAGGGCTCGGTGACCCCGAGCGCGGCGGCGGTGGCGACGGCGGCGTCCACGGCGTTGCCGCCGGAGCGCAGGACGTCGATCCCCACCGCCGAGGCGTCGGCGTCGACACTCGCGACGGCCCCGCCGTAGCCCGCGGCGACCGGGACCTTCGCCGGCGGGGCCGGGGACCCGGCGGCGGACGGCGGTGCGGCGCCGGTCGAGACGAGTGCGGCGACGACGGCCAGCAGCGGTAACGTGCGGGCGACGGGACGGTGCATCCGGACCTCCAGTGGCAGCGTGGCGCCGAGCCTAGCGCCGAGTCCCCCGGCCCGTCAGGGCGCCTTGCGGCGGCCGGGTGTCCCGGTGCGGCGGTCACGGCGCTAGCATCCCGCGCATGAACGACGACGTGCGCAACATCCTGCTCGGGGTGATAGCCACCGCTCTCAGCGGCGGGCTCGGCTGGTTCGCCCGCACCTACCTCTGGCGGCGCGCGCTCCGCCGCAAGCAGGCCTTCTTCGGCCTGCCGACCGGCTCCGACTGCCTGTTCGTGGTCAACCGGCAGATGGGCGGCACCGATTCGTCCCTGCACCGCAACGACGCCTTCGCCCTGCTGGAGATCTCCTCCCTGATCAAGGACTGTGGGGCGACGGTGCAGATCGTCACCCAGGACGGGGCCCGCCAGGGCTTCGGAGAGCGCGCCGAGTTCTGTGTGGGCGGGCCGGCCTCCAACGCACGGACGACCGCGCACCTGGCCTCCATGCTGCCGGGGGTGCGGACCGACGTCGGGCTCGCGTCGGGGCATCCGGACCGCGGGGCCATCCGGATCGGCGGGGAGGCGTACCGCTGGGTGAAGGGCGAGGTCGAGCACGTCCTGCTGGCGCGGCTGACCACGGAGCAGGGCAGCCGGCCGGTGTTCCTGCTGTCGGGGCAGACCGCCATCAGCAACCAGGCCGCGGCCCGTTACCTGGCCAGGCACCACGAGCGGCTGGCCCGCAAGTACGGCAAGGGGTCGTTCTGCCTCGTGCTGAAGGTGATCAACTCCGATGCGTACGGGCCCGACGTCACGGAGCTGGTGGCGGACGTCACCGGGCCGGCCCGGACACCCGAACCGGCAGCCGCGTGATGCCGTTGATGAAGTTCGACACCAACCGCCTGGGCGGGCCCGCGAGTTCCGGCACCGGCATGGCCGCGCACCACTCCTCGTAGAGGACGCGCAGCTGGAGCCGGGCGAAGTGGGCGCCGAGGCAGACGTGCGGGCCGTCCCCGAAGGAGACGTGCGGATTGGGCGTCCGGCCGAGGTCGAGGCGGCCGGGGTCGGTGAAGACCCGCTCGTCGTGGTTGGCGGAGGCGTGGAAGACCACCACCTTGTCCCCGGCCCGGACCGGCCGACCGGCCAGTTCGGTGTCGACGGCGGCGGTGCGGCGGAAGCTGAGCACCGGCGGGTGGACGCGCAGGAGTTCGTCGACGGCCCGGTCCACGGGGACCCGTCCGGCGGCGAGCCGCCGGTAGGCGTCCGGGGCGTGGGCCAGTGCGAGCAGGCCGCCGGGGGCGGCGCTGCGCACGGTGTCGTTGCCGGCGACGGTCAGCAGGAAGAAGAACATCTCCAGTTCGGCCGTTTCGAGTCCGGCCCCGGCGAGGGCGGTCATCAGGTCGTCGCCGGGGTGCGCGCGCTTGTGGGCGGCCAGTTCGCGGGCGTACGCGAACATCTCGCCGAGCAGCGCCGGGGAGCGCGGGTTGAGGGGTCTGCCGTCCGGGCCGGGCACGGGCGCCGGGGCGTCCTCGGGGTCCTGGTAGCCGATGATCCGTACGGTCCACTCCAGCAGCAGGGCGCGGTCGGCCGCCGGGACGCCCAGCAGGTCGGTGAGGTTCAGCAGCGCGTATTCGTCGGTGACGGTGCGCACGACGTCGGCGGCGCCGTCCTCGGCGGCGTCCCGCGCGCCGGCCAGCAGGGCGCGGGCGCGTTCCCGTACCCGGCCGGCGAAGGCGTCGACGCGGGCCGGGGTGAAGGCGCGGGAGACGAGCCGGCGCAGCCCGCCGTGCTCCGGCGGGTCCTGGTTGAGCATGGTGCGCCGCAGGAACGGCAGGTCGGCCGGGTCGGGGTCGCGGATCTGGGTGGCCCCGAGGCGGGAGGAGTACGTCCGGTGGTCGCGCAGCACGCGGACGACGTCGGCGTGCCGGGTGACGGCCCAGAACCCGGGGCCCGCCGGCCAGCCCTGGACCTCCGGCTCCGGCTGCCAGGCCACCGGATGGTGCTCGCGCAGCAGCCGGTAGCTGTCGTGCGGGATGCCCTCGGCGTAGATCCGGGGGTCGAAGACGTCCGGGACGTCCGCGGCGTGATCCATGGGGCCACCGTGACGGGTGCGCGGCCCTGCCCGCAAGAGGTGCGGCCGGCCGCGCCCGTCAGCGCAGGGGGCAGTCGGCGGCGGGGAGGACGGTGTCGGTGCCGTGCAGGGTGACCTGGGTGACGACGTCCGGCACGGCGGAGGTGCCGAGGGTGCACACCAACTGGTTGCGGGCCAGCTCCGAAAGGCTGCCCACGGCGAACGGCACGTGGACCGTCAGCCCCTTGCCCGGCACGTACGCGGTCACCGTCACCGCCTGCTCCTGCCCGTCGGGCATCCGGGGCAGCGCCGTGGTGAGGCCGGCCTCCTGGGCGGGCGGGGTGAGGCCGTTCAGCAGCAGCCGCACGAGCGGCACGGGCGCGAGGGTGTATTCGGGGTTGATCAGGAACGGGACCGGTACGAGCCGGTCGCCCCCCTGGGAGACGTAGTAGAGGACGGCGGCGTTCTTGCCGTTGGGGACCTTGACGGTGGCGGCGTGGCCGCTCTCGATCACCCCGGTGCGTTTGATGCCGCATCCGGTGAGCAGCAGGGCGCAGGCCGCCAGCGCGGCCGTGGCCGCCGTGGTCCGGGCTCTCGTCTTGCGCCCTCTCATGTGCGGGCCTCCAGCGGCATGTCGAGGGTGAAGAGCGCTCCCCCGGTGGGCCCGTTGCCCGCCCGCAGGGTGCCGCCGTGCAGGCGGACGTTCTCCAGGGAGATGGCGAGTCCGAGGCCGCTGCCCGCGGAGCGGGTGCGGGCCGCGTCGGCCTTGAAGAAGCGGTCGAAGATGTGGGGCAGCACCTCGGGGGCGATGCCGAGTCCGCTGTCGGCGACGTCGATGAGCAGCCGTTCGCCGTCCGCGCCCGGTGCGGTCCGTACGGTGATCCGTACGGGGGCTTCGCCGTGCCGCAGGGCGTTGCCCACGAGGTTGGCGAGGACCACGTCGAAGCGGCGGGGGTCGAGGCGGGCGCGCACCCGTTCCGGCAGCCGGGTGACGACGCGCTCGTCGTCCCAGTGGCGTCGTTCGAGGGTCTTGCGGACGGCTTCGGCGATGTCCACGTCGTCGAGGTTGAGCTCGGCGGCGCGGGCGTCGAAGCGGGAGATCTCCATCAGGTCCTCGACGAGGACGGCGAGTTTCCCGGTCTCGGCGCTGACCAGGCGCAGGGCCTTGGCGGTGTCTGGGTCGAGGCGCGAGGCGTCCTCGTCGAGGACCTCGGTCACGGCGAGCATCCCGGCGAGCGGGGTGCGCAGTTCGTGGGAGACGTCGGAGGCGAAGCGGCGGGCGCGGGTCTCCGCGTCCTGCAGTTCGCGCACGGACTGCTCCAGGGCGCGGGCGGTCTCGTTGAAGGTGCGGGCGAGTCCGGCGAGTTCGTCGGCTCCGCGGACCTCGATGCGGGTGTCGAGGCGGCCGCGGCCGAGGTGCTGGGCGGCCCGGCGCATGTCGCGGACCGGGCGCAGCACGCTGCGGGCGGCCAGCAGCGCGGGGATGATGGCGATGGCCAGCCCGGGGACGGCGCCCTGCTGGGCGGCCTGGACCATGGCTTCGACGGTCTGCTTCTCGGTGGAGAGCGGGACGCTGGCGTAGAAGACGGCCCCGGTGGACTCGGTGTAGCCGTTGTGCTCGAAGAGGGCGGGGACGCCGATGGTGAGCCACGGGTTGCCGCGCTGGTCCTCGGCGCGCTGGAAGGCCGCGTACTGGTTGTTGCGGACCCTCTCGCGCAGGCTGTCGGTGATGACGGTGGAGGTGGGGGTGCCCGGGTTGGTGGAGACGCGCAGGCCGCCGTACTCCCCGAAGACGATCCACGGGTGGGGTTTGCCGCGCTTGCCGAGCTCGGTGACGATGCGCTGGAGCTCCGGCTGGGTGAGGGGCAGGCGGATCTCCTGCTGCTCGACCTGGTCGCGCAGGGTGTTGACCGCGGTGTCCTGGGTCTGCTTGAGGATGGCGTTGCGCGCCTGCTGGTAGGTCAGGGCGGCGGTGGTCACCGCGCTGATCGCGGCGACCAGCAGGAAGGCCGCGATCAGCCGGGTGCGCAGCCCGAGCGGCGCTATGCGTCGCACCGCGGCCTACAGCGGACCGAAGCGGTAGCCGAAGCCGCGCACGGTCTGTATGTAGCGGGGGCTGCCGGCGGGGTCCTCGATCTTGTGGCGCAGTCGGCGGACGCAGGCGTCCACGAGCCGGGAGTCGGCGTGGTAGCTGTGGTCCCAGACGTATTCGAGGAGCTGCTGGCGGGAGAAGACCTGCTCGGGCGAGGCCGACAGGTGCAGCAGCAGCTTGATCTCGCTGGGGGCGAGGGCGACGCGCTCGCCGTTCTTGGCGACGGTCAGCCCGGCGCGGTCGATGGCGAGTTCGCCGTGGACGGCGATCTCGTTGCGGGTGCCCACGGGGTCGCTGAGCCGGCGCAGTACGGCCTTGATGCGGGCTTCGATGACCTCGGTGCGGGCGGGTTTCACTATGTAGTCGTCGGCGCCGGCCTCCAGGCCGATGACTATGTCGAAGTCGTCGCCGCGCGCGGTGAGCATGATGATCGGCACCTCGCTGTTCTCGCGGATGCGGTGGCAGACCTGCACCCCGTTCATGCCGGGCAGCATCAGGTCGAGGAGGACGAGTTCCGGGCGGAAGCCGGCCATCAGGGCGAGCCCCTCCTCACCGGTCTCGGCGGAGCTCACTTCGTGACCGCGACGGCGCAGGCCCAGGCCCACGCCCTCCCGGATGGACGGGTCGTCCTCGATCAGCAGTACACGTGGCATCCGGTCAGTATGCCAAGCCGGTGTGTTGCGCTTCCTCCCGCTATCGGCCGACCTTTCGCCGCAGGGAGTCCAGCAGGTCGGTGATCTCCGTCAGGCGCAACGGCCCGGCGAGGAGGACGACGACGAGAGCGAGGGCCGCGGTTCCCGCACCGACCGCCGCGAAATCGCCGAGGCCTTCGGCGGCCCGGGCGGCGGCGTACGCCGCGGCGGCCCCCGGGACGCAGGCGACCAGGAGCCGCAGGTGGGTCCGTACGGCCGTGGCGCGCCGCTCGGTACGGGTGCCCGTGCGCGGGCCGAGCCGGCGGGAAAGGGTGTACGCGGTGACGGTGGCGCCCGCGAGGAAGGCGAGGGAGGAGGCCGCGGCCATGCCGGTGACCGCCCAGCGGGGGGACAGCAGGAAGTAGGCGGCGGCGGACAGCCCGGCGTTCAGCGCGGCGATGACCAGGTTCAGGAAGAAGGGGGTCCGAGTGTCGGAGAGGGCGTAGAAGCCGCGCGAGAGCACGTACTGCGCGGAGAAGGCGACCAGGCCGGGGGCGAAGGCGACGAGCATGCCGGCCATGACCTCGATGCCGGCGGCGTCGGTGCGGCCGTACTCGAAGACGCTGCCCATGACCCAGGGGGCGAGGGCGGCGAAGAGCGCTGCGGCGGGGACGACGAGGGCGGCGCTGGAGCGCAGGGCGTAGGAGATGTCACCGCGCAGGGTGGCGAGTTCGCCGTCGTTGGCGGCCGCGCTCATCCGGGGCATCAGGGCGGTCACGAGGGAGACGGTGATGATGCCCTGCGGGACGATCCACAGCTGGTAGGCGTTGCTGTAGGCGGCGTACCCGGCGCCCGGGAGGCCCGCCAGGTCGGCCTGGACGCCGGCGGTGGTGGAGAGCCGGGTGACGACCCAGTAGGCGATCTGGTTGGTGAGGACGAGCATGACCAGCCAGCCCGCGTTGCGCAGGGGGCGGCCGAGGCCGCTGCCGCGCCAGTCGAAGCGGGGGCGCCAGCGGAAGCGGGCGGCGCGCAGCGAGGGGACGAGGGCGAGGGCCTGGACGACGATGCCGGCGGTGGTGCCGAGGCCCAGCAGGCGCGTCTCGGCGGCGGTGAGGCCGTCCGCCGCGTCGTGGGAGACGTAGAGGAAGAGCCCGAAGACGGCGATGATCACGACGTTGTTGAGGACCGGGGTCCACATCATCGCGCCGAACCGGCCGCGGGCGTTCAGCACCTGGCCGAGCAGGGTGAAGAGCCCGTAGAAGAGGATCTGCGGCAGGCAGTAGCGGGCGAGCGCGACGGTGGTGCTCTCCTGGGCCCCGCTGTAGTCGGTGTACGTCGAGATGATCAGCGGGGCGGCGAGGACGGCCACGGCGGTGAGCGCCACGAGCGCCGCCGTGCAGGCGGTCAGCAGGCGGTCGGTGTAGGCCTCGCCGCCGTCCTCGTGTTCCTTGGCGGCCCGGACCAGCTCGGGTACGAAGACGGCGTTGAGCGCGCCGCCGACGAGCAGCATGTAGATGATGTTCGGGACCGTGTTGGCCACGGCGTAGCCGTCGCCGAGCATGCCGACGCCCAGCGCGGCGACGACGACGGCGGAGCGGACGAAGCCGGTGGCGCGGGAGACGACCGAACCGGCCGCCATGAGCGCGCCGCTGCGCAGCACCGAGGTCTTGCCCGGTGCCGGGCCGCCGCCGGCCGCGGCGGCGGCGGCGGTGTGCCGGGTGTCGGTGGTCGTCACCGGCGCGCCAGGTAGGCCTGGAACGCCTTGTGGAGCGCCGTGTTGGCGACTCCGTCCATCGGGGTCTCCCATTCGCCGAGCGTTTCGACGACCTGCCCGCCGGTGCCGAGCTTCCAGCGCAGCAGCCCGAAAGAACGTTCGTCGGGGTCAAGGGTGGAGGGTACCCCGCGCATGTCGTACTTCTCCGCGCCGAGGGCGTGCGCGTCGCACATCATGCGCCACTGCAGGGCGTTGCTGGGACGCACCTCGCGCCGGTGGTCGGCGGAGGCGCCGGTCTGGTACCAGACGCGCTTGCCGGCGACGATCAGCGTGTGGGCGGCGAGGATCTCGCCCTGGTGGATGCCCAGGTAGAGGCGCATGCGGCCGGGCTGCTCGGCGTTCAGGACCCGGTACTGCTGCTCGTAGTAGGCGAGGGAGCGGCCGAGCCGGAAGCCGTCGCGCTCCTCGGTGACGCGCAACAGCCGGTAGAACTCGGGCAGGTCGGCGGAGGTGCCGAGGACCGTCTCGACCCCGGCCTTCGCGGCCTTGCGCACGTTGCGCCGCCACTCCTGGTTCAGGCCCGACCACAGGTCGTCCAGGGAGCGGCCGGCCAGCGGCACGCGGAAGACGTGGCGGGGCTGGGCGTCGCCGTCGTCCTCACCGCCGCACCGCTTCCAGCCGCGGGTGCGCAGCCTGTCGGCGAGGGCGGCGCCCACCGGGTCGACCTCGGTGGCGAGCACGTCGGACAGCTGCCGGCCGGTCCCGGCCCCGGCCTTGACGGTGGCCGCGTCCCAGTGGCGGTAGGCGGGGGTGGGGCCGATGCGGACGGCGAAGGCGCCGGCGGAACGCATGTGGCGCATGAGGGGGTTCAGCCAGCGGTCGATGCGCGGGTCGGACCAGTCCGCGACGGGACCCTCGGGAAGGTAGGCGAAGTATTTCCGGGTGCCGGGGAATTGCCGGTAGAGAACGAGACCGGCGCCCTCTATTTCGCCGCCGGGGTAGTGCCATCCGACCTTTTCCGACCGCCAGAGGTCCTTTACCGCGGCCCACGACGGGTACTGGAGGAAGCTGGCCCGTCCGTGCCGGGAAAGGAACGCCTGGTATTCGACGTCGGACAGGGTGCGCACGGTCAACTCCCGGTCCTGGTCGCGGTACTGCTGGGCTGGGGTCACGAGCAGTGCACACATGGCTGTTCTGCCTTCCTGTACGTCCGGGGCGGGCGGCGGGGATCGGGATGCACAGGACTCTCACAGCCGGCCATGACCGGACGGCGCGGCGATTGTGACGGGACGGTGACCGTTTTGCTGCGGTCCATGTCACAAGCGAAAGGACGACATTTTCGGCGGATTGCGCAACCTAGAGTCGTTCCGTTCGCATCTAGGTGTGCGAACGGTTGATTCTTGGGAGGGGTTTACGTTGAGCCGCACACGCCGCACCGCCATGGCGGGTACCGCACTTCTGGCCGCCGCGCTCACCGCCTGCTCGGGCGGAAGCGAGGGCGGGAGCGGTGGGACCGGCAACGCAGAGCTGAAGCCGAAGGCACCCATGGCGGTCTCGGTGAACCTCACGGGCGATCAGGTCAAGGCGGGCGAGCCGGTGACGGTGACCGTCGCCGAGGGCAAGCTGGCGCAGGTGAAGGTGACCGACGCCAAGGGCGCGGAACTGCCGGGGAAGATATCCGACGACGGGAAGAACTGGACGTCGGAGCGCAACGCCCCGCCCGCCGCGGAGTACAAGGTGGAGGCGCAGAACACCGACAGCCAGACCGCCGCCACGTCGTTCAAGACCAGCGCCGCCGACAAGGTGAACAAGGTCTCGATCAACATATCCAAGGGCAGCACGGTGGGCATCGCCATGCCCGTGTCCCTCGTCTTCGACAACCCGGTGGCGAACAAGGCCGAGGTCGAGAAGCAGCTCAAGGTCACCGCCTCGGACAACACCGAGGGCTCCTGGGGCTGGCTGAAGGACTACGACGGCAAGGACCGCGTCGACTGGCGGCCGAAGGACTACTGGAAGTCCGGCACGGACGTGAAGGTCGAGATGCGCCTGAACGGTGTGGACTCCGGCAAGGGCGGCGGTCTGTTCGCCCGGGACTACAACACCGAGTTCAAGATCGGCAAGGATCGCCGGGTCCAGGTCAGCCTCGACACCAAGAAGATGTCGGTGACCCAGGACGGTCAGGCGCTCAAGACGGTGCCGATATCGGCCGGCACTCCCGGCGGCAAGAAGGCCTCCTGGTCCGGGAAGATGGTGATCATGACGAAGGAGGGCACCATCCGGATGGACTCCCAGACGGTGGGCCTGGACAACGCCTACGACAAGATGGTCGATTACTCGATGCGTCTGACCTGGTCGGGCATGTACGCGCACGCCGCCCCGTGGAACTCCGGCAACTTCGGCCGCGCCAACAGCAGTTCCGGCTGTGTGGGCATGAGCGACGCCGACGCCAAGGAGTTCTTCGGACAGTCCCAGGTCGGCGACCTGTTCGAGGTGGTCGGCGAAGGGTCCAAGGGCCAGGCCGAGATCGGCAACGGCTACGGCGAGTGGAACCTGTCCTGGGACCAGTGGAAGGCGAAGAGCGCCGTGTCCGGCACCCCGCAGAACGGCTGACCTGCGAGCTCGCCGAACTGACTCTCGTTCAATTGTTACCACCACGTAACTTACCGACGGGTTACCTTCGGTAAGCCCCTCCCGTTACCGTCGGGTCACTTTCAAGACCCCCGGTGCACGCGAGGAGCGATCGATGGAACGCACCAGCACCGCCGCAGCCGTGGCGGCCCTGCTGGCGGCAGCCACCCTGGGCCTGGCCCCCCACCAGGCCCAGGCGGCTCCCGCCCCCGCCGCGGCTGCCGCCGCCAATACCCGGGCGGCCTCGCCGGAGGTGCGTTTCCACGACATCCCCGGCTCCGGCGGCATCACCCTCAAGGGCAACGTCTTCACCCCGGCCGGGGCGGTGAGCGGCCGGAAGTACCCGCTGATCGTGCTGCCCACCAGCTGGGGCATGCCCCAGATCGAATACATCGCCCAGGCGAGGAAGCTCGCCGACTCCGGCTACGTCGTGGTCAGTTACACCTCCCGCGGCTTCTGGCTCTCCGGCGGCCAGATCGAGGTGGCCGGCCCGCCGGACATCGCCGACGTCAGCGCCGTCATCGACTGGGCGCTGGCCAACTCCCCCGCCGACGCGGACCACATCGGCCTCGGCGGGGTCTCGTACGGCGCCGGCATCAGCCTGCTGGCCTCCGCACACGACCCGCGCGTCAAGGCCGTGGTCGCGATGAGCGGCTGGGCCGACCTCATCGAGTCCATCTACTCCGGCCGCACCCAGCACCTCCAGGCCGCCGGGATGCTCGGCGCCGCGGGTTACCTGACCGGCCGCCCCGGCCCCGAACTCCAGTCGATCCTGGGCGACTTCCTCGGCTCCCGGCTGGACCGGGAGCAGCAGATGATCGAGTGGGGCAGGAAGCGTTCGGCCGCCGAGCAGGTGGACCGGATCAACGCCAACGGCGCCGCGGTCATGCTCGGCAACGCCTGGGGCGACACCATCTTCCCGCCCAACCAGTACGCGAAGTTCTACGAGCGGCTGACCGGCCCCAAGCGCCTGGAGTTCCGGCCCGGGGACCACGCCACCGCCGAGGGCACCGGCCTGCTCGGCCTGCCCAACGACACCTGGACCAACGCCCACCGCTGGTTCGACCGCTACCTCAAGGGCGAGCGCAACGGCGTCGACAGCGAGGCCCCGGTACAGATCAAGTCCCGGAGCGACGACGGATACGAGGGCTACGCCGACTGGAAGTCGGTCGGCTCGGGCGGCACCGAGAGACTCGCGCTCTCCGACAGCGAGCACCTCTTCGCCAATGTCGACTCCGGCGCCAACGGCGGGATCATCTTCCTCTCCAGCATCCTCGACCAGTTCGTCAAGGCGCCCCCGACGGCCTCGATCCCGCTGCTCCCCCGCGCCTTCGCCGCCGTCTGGCAGTCGGAGCGCTACGACAGCCCGCGCCGGGTCCGCGGCACCGCGGCCCTGCACACCACCGTCACCCCGACCAAGGCCGACGGCACCTTCGTCGCGTACCTCTACGACGTCGGCCCGCTCGGCATCGGCAAGCTCGTCAGCAACGCCCCGTACACCTTCCACGACCGTACGCCGGGCCGGGCGTTCGGGGTGGACCTGGACCTCTTCTCCACCGCGTACGACGTGCCCGCGGGCCACCGGCTCGCCCTCGTCGTCGACACCGTCGACCCGCTCTACATCGAGCACAACCCCACCGGGGCGCAGCTGACCTTCTCCTCGCCGCGCTCCGATCCGTCCTACGTCTCGGTCCCGCTGCGCGAGGGGTGATCCGCGGCTGCCGCGGACCCCTCAGTGCTTGAGGATCTTGGAGAGGAAGTCCTTGGCCCGGTCGCTCTCCGGAGCGGTGAAGAACTGCTCCGGAGCACGGTCCTCGACGATCCGCCCGTCGGCCATGAAGACCACCCGGTTCGCGGCGGAGCGGGCGAAGCCCATCTCGTGCGTGACCACGACCATGGTCATGCCCTCGCGCGCGAGCTGCTGCATGACCTCCAGCACCTCGTTGATCATCTCCGGGTCGAGCGCCGAGGTGGGCTCGTCGAAGAGCAGGGCCTTGGGGTCCATGGCGAGGGCCCGGGCGATGGCGACCCGCTGCTGCTGGCCGCCGGAGAGCTGGGCGGGGAACTTCTCCGCCTGGTCGGCGAGGCCGACGCGGTCCAGGAGCTCCCGGGAGCGCCGGTCCGCCTCGCCCCGCCCGCGCCCGCGGACCTTGACCTGCGCGAGCGAGACGTTGGCGAGGACGGTCTTGTGCGCGAAGAGGTTGAAGGACTGGAACACCATGCCGACCTCGGCGCGCAGCCGGGCCAGCTCCTTGCCCTCGGCGGGCAGCGGCTCCCCGTCCAGCAGGATCGTGCCCGACTCGACGGTCTCCAGCCGGTTGATCGCCCGGCACAGCGTGGACTTCCCGGAACCGGAGGGGCCGATGACCACCACCACCTCCCCGCGGCCCACGGTGAGGTTGATGTCCCGCAGGACGTGCAGCTGCCCGAAGTGCTTGTTGACGTCCCGCAGCTCGATCAACGGATCGACGGTCATGCGCTGCCCTGCCCCTGGGTTCCGGTGTGTCGAGGTCAGCGCAAACTATCCAGCGCGGCAGGGCACTTCGCCGCGACACGCCGGGCGTCAGGCACCGGGCGCCGGGCAACGGGCGTCAGCCCTCGGAGGCCTCGGCGTACGCCTGGCTGAGTTCGGGGGATCCGGTCATCGCCCAGGACACCCCCGACTCGATCACGTTCAGCTCGCGGCCCGATGCCAGCAGGATCACCGGCTGGCCGTTGGGCCACACCCGCCAGCCGGCCCCCGGGATGGTCCGGACGATCACCGTCCCGAGGTAGAAGCCCGCGTCGTTGCCGAGCCAGGGCACCACCTCGGGGTCCCGCCGCCAGCGGGGCATCAGCTGGTCCAGCGCCTCCAAGGAGCCCTGGCTCTCGTCGAGTTCGAGGCCGGCCGCCCGCGCGTGGACGCGCAGCATCTCGCACTCGGAGAACAGCTCGGCGACGCCCTCGGGATCGTCCGCGAGGGCGGCGGCGAGTCCCGCACCCCGTTCCGTTTCACGCCGGTTCAGCCAGTTGTCCAGGAAAGGGATGTTCATACCGCCCAGCGTCGCACCAGGATCCGCCGCTGGCCACAGGGCGCGCCTGGATCGGCGGGCCCGGATGACGACCTGGGGCGGTCCGCCGCGCCTAGGCCGTCTCTTCCGGATCTTGCCTCGCCCGCGCCGCCCGGCAAGATCCGAAAGATACGACCTACCGGTCGAGGTCGAGGTCCACGACGACCGGCGCGTGGTCGGACGCGCCCTTGCCCTTGCGCTCCTCGCGGTCGACGTAGGCGTCGGTGACGGCCTTGGTGAAGGGCTCGTTCCCGTACACCAGGTCGATGCGCATGCCCCTGTTCTTGGGGAAGGCGAGCTGGCGGTAGTCCCAGTAGGTGTAGGGGCGGTCGTACTTGAGGGGGCGCGGCAGCACGTCGGAGAGCCCGGCGGCCCGCAGTGCCTCCAGGGCGGCCCGCTCGGCGGGGGTGACGTGGGTGAGGCCGGCGAAGACGGCCGGGTCGTAGACGTCCTCGTCGGTCGGGGCCACGTTGAAGTCGCCGAGCACCGCGAAGGGGCGCGGGCCGGCCGCGTCCTGCGCGACGGCCGCGGTCAGCGAGCGGAACCAGTCCAGCTTGTAGCCGTAGTGGTCGTGCTCGACCTCGCGGCCGTTGGGCACGTACACCGACCAGACCCGCACCCCGCCGCAGGTCGCGGAGATCGCGCGGGGCTCCTGGACCCCTTCGTAGTCGGGCCCGCCCGGCAGTCCGAGGACCACGTCGTCCAGCCCGACCTTGGAGAGCAGGGCCACGCCGTTCCACCGGCCGGTGGCGTTGACGGCCGATTCGTAGCCCAGCTCGCGCAGCTCGGCGTGCGGGAACTGCTCCGCCGAGCACTTGGTCTCCTGGACGCACAGGACATCGGTGCCGGAGCTCTCCAGCCAGGCCAGCAGGCGGGGCAGCCGGGCGGTGATGGAGTTGACGTTGAAGGTGGCGATACGCATGCGTTCCAACCTACCTCCAGGCACCGACACTCACAGGTCCGTGCTGTCCCCGGCGGTGAGTCGGCCGTGGTCGGTGCCGCCCAGGGCGTCCAGGGCGAAGTCGTAGATCGGCCTGGCGATGTCGGAGAGGTAGGCGTCGTGGATGTCGAGGGCCCGGCGCGGCTTGACCTCGCGGAGGTAGTCGATCACCTCGGCGACCTTGTTCCAGGGGGCGTGCACCGGGAGCATCAGGGTCTCCACCGGGACGCCGGGCACGGTCAGGGCGTCCCCGGGATGGAAGAGGGAACCCTCCACGAGGTAGCCGACGTTCGTGACCCGCGGCATGTCCGGGTGGATCACCGCGTGCAGCTCCCCGTGCACCTGGACCTCGAACCCGGCGGCGGTGAAGGTGTCGCCGTGGCCGACGGTGTGCACCCGGCCCGGATAGGCGGGGGCGAGCTTGTCGGCGACGCTGCGCAGGGTCCACAGCCCGGCCGCCGGGTTCGCGTCGAGGGCGGCCCGCAGCCGGCCCTCCTCGAAGTGGTCGGGGTGTTCGTGCGTGACCAGCAGGGCGTCCGCCCCCAGGCCCGCGTCGGATTCGCTGAAGGCGCCCGGGTCGATGACGAGCGTGCGCCCGTCCTTCTCCAACTGGACGCAGGAGTGCAGCCGCTTGGTGAGCTTCATGATCCCAGGCTAGCGCCGGACGGGCCCGGGTCAGGGAGTGGTCGTGGAGACCACGTAGACCCGGGGCTTCTCGGGGTCGGTGAGGTCCACGGTGATGTCCCGGCTGGGGCGCGGGTCAGGCTGTTCCAGGGTGGTCCCGTACCAGGTGGCCTCGGGGCTCCAGCTCCAGCCGGCGACCTCGGAGTCGTGCGCGGAGATGGAGACCTCGCCCCGCTTCAGCCCGGCCCGGCTGGTGCCGACGGCGGCGAGGAAGGAGTCCAGGTCCTCGGGGGTCACCGCGAACGCGGTGAACAGCCGGCTGGTGCGCCAGTTGTTCGTCTCCAGGAACCCGACCCGCCAGGCCTTCGGCGGGATCGGCACCTCGTAGATGCTGCGCTGCACCTTGGAGGGCCAGCCGGGGCGCACCTCGGTGGCGCCGACCTTGGCGGCCTTGTCGCGGCCGCTCTCGCGGCTCTGCTGGGTGGAGATCGCGAGGTAGCCCGCGGGTACGCCGATCAGCAGCACGATGATGATCGCGGTGATCCAGCGGCGCTTGACGACGTGCCTGCGGTCCTCCGCGGTGGGCTGCGGCGTGGCGTCCGCGTCGGGTGAGGGGGCCTGGTGCGGCAGGGAGGGCGGTGTCACTGGTTTTCCTGGTCCTCGGATCCGGCGGGGTCGCGCCGGCCCAGCTGCTGCGCGTAGCGCTCGTACCGTTCGTAGCGCTCGACCCGCCGGCGGGTGGCGCGGCGAAAGCGCCGGGCGACGAGCCGGGCGAGGTCGGCGGCGCCGACCATACCGGCCTCGGGGCCGAGCTGGGCCTTGGCGATACGGGCCTCCGGCCGGTAGCCGCGGCCGGTGAGGTGGCGGCGGAAGGCCTCCCGCGCGGGGCCGATCAGCAGGTCGTCCGCGGCGCTGACGCCGCCGCCGATGACGAAGCAGGAGGGGTCGAGGGCGGCGGCGAGGTTGGCGATGCCGACGCCGAGCCACTGGCCGATGTCCTGGAGCAGCTCGACGCACATGGCGTCGCCCTCGCGGGCGAGCTCGGTGATGAGCGGCCCGGTGATCTCGTGGACGTTGCCGCCGACCCTGGCGATGATGTTGTACGCCACCGGGGAGTCGGCGGCGGCCAGCTCGCGGGCCTCGCGGACCAGGGCGTTTCCGGAGCTGTACTGCTCCCAGCAGCCGCGGTTGCCGCAGGGGCAGCGGTGGCCACCGGGGACGACCTGCATGTGGCCGAACTCGCCGGCCACCCCGAAGCGGCCGCGCTTGACCTGGCCGCCCTCCAGGATGGCCCCGCCGATGCCGGTGCCGAGCGTGATCATGACGAGGTGGTCCTCGCCGCGCCCGGCGCCGAAGCGCCACTCCGCCCAGGCGGCGGTGTTGGCGTCGTTGTCCACCATGACGGGGACCGCGAGCCGGGACTGGAGTGCGTCGCGCAGCGGCTCGTCGCGCCAGGCCAGGTGCGGTGCGAAGAGGACCCGGGAGCGGTCGGCGTCGACCCAGCCGGCGGCCCCGATGCCGACAGCGTGCACGTCGTGGCGGTCGGACAGGTCGAGCACGAGCTCGACGATGGTGTCCTCGACGACCTTGGGGCTCTTGGACTTGTCCGGGGTCTCGGTGCGGATCTTCTCCAGGATGATGCCGTCGGCGTCGACGACGCCGGCCATCACCTTGGTGCCGCCGATGTCGATGCCGACGGTCGGCACGCGCGGGGCGGTCAGGTGCGACCGGCGCTCACGGGTTCCGATGGTCCGCAGGACGGTGCCTCGCGCCGACCCCCGGTGGGTGAGCGTGAAGTCCCGGTACGTGCTCATCGAGTCGTGTCGTCCCTCTTGGCTGGGGTGGTACGGGAAGCCGGGTCGGCTGCGCCGGGTGGGGCGTCTGCCCCCGATTCTGCCACTCGCTCCAGTTCGTGGCTCAGTTCGTCGAGCTCGGAGCCGCCCGCCATCTGCCGGGTGAGCTCGTCGAGGGTGATCGAGTCGCGGGTGTGGCTGCCCGCCATGGCGCCGCGCTTGAGGAGGACGAAACGGTCCCCCACCAGGTGGGCGTGGTGCGGGTTGTGGGTGATCAGTACCACGCCGAGACCCGCGTCGCGGGCGGCGGCGACGTACTTGAGGACCACCCCGGACTGCTTCACGCCGAGGGCCGCGGTGGGCTCGTCGAGTACGAGGACCTTGGCGCCGAAGTACACGGCGCGGGCGATGGCCACGCACTGGCGCTCGCCGCCGGACAGGGTGCCGATGGGCTGGTCCACGTCGCGCAGGTCGATGCCCATGCGCAGCAGCTCGGCCCGGGTCGTCTCGCGCATGAGGGGCACGTCGAGGCGGCGGAAGGGGCCGCGGCCCCTGGTGGGCTCGGAGCCGAGGAAGAAGTTGCGCCAGACCGGCATCAGCGGGACGACGGCGAGGTCCTGGTAGACGGTGGCGATGCCGTGGTCCAGGGCCGCGCGCGGATTGGCGAGCGCGGTCTCCTCGCCCTCGATCTCGAAGGTGCCCGCGTCGTGCCGGTGCAGCCCTGCGATGATCTTGATGAGGGTGGACTTGCCGGCGCCGTTGTCCCCGAGGACGCAGGTGATCTCGCCCGCCGAGACCTCCAGGGAGACCCCCTGGAGGGCGCGGATGTTGCCGTAGTACTTGCTGACGTCGGTCAGCCTCACGAGTGCGTCGCCGGTCATGCCCGTGCCTCCGCCCGCTTGCGGACCCATGCGTTGAGCAGCGTGGCCAGCAGCAGCATGGCGCCGAGGAAGAACTTGAACCAGTCGGGGTTCCACTGCGCGTACACGATGCCGTTGCTGGTCATGCCGAAGATGAAGGCGCCGACCGCCGAGCCGATGGCGGAGCCGTAGCCGCCGGTCATCAGGCAGCCGCCGATGACGGCCGCGATGATGTAGAGGAACTCGTTGCCGACGCCCTCGCCCGACTGGACCACGTCGAACGAGAAGAGGATGTGCTGCCCGGAGATCCAGGCGCACAGGGCGACGCCCATGTAGAGGCCGATACGGGTCTTCACGACGGGCACGCCGGTCGCGCGGGCCGCGTCGGCACCGCCGCCCACGGCGAAGATCCAGTTGCCGGCGCGGGTGCGCAGCAGGATCCAGGTGGCCACGGCGACGATGGCCAGCCACCACAGGATGGTGACCTTGAGGGTGACCGAGCCGACGTTCCACTGCGAGGCGAAGAGGGCCCGCGCGGAGGAGAAGCCCTCCATGTCGGCGATGGTCTTGGTGGAGACCGAGCCGCTGATCAGCTTGGTGAAGCCGAGGTTCAGGCCGGTCAGCATCAGGAAGGTGCCGAGCGTGATGATGAAGCTGGGCAGTTTGGTGCGGGTCAGCATGAAGCCGTTGAAGAAGCCGATGGCCAGCGTGACCAGCAGGGACACGGCGACGCCGACCCAGGCGTTGGCCGTCATCTGGTAGCTGAACATCGAGCTGACCAACGCGGAGGTCGTGACCATGACACCGGCGGAGAGGTCGAACTCGCCGCCGATCATCAGCAGGGCCACCGGAGCGGCCATGATCCCGATGGTGGAGGCCGAGTAGAGGATCGTGCTCAGGCTGGAGGCCTGCAGGAAGCTGGGGGCCGCGAAGGAGAAGAAGACGAAGACGGCGGCGGCGCCGACCACGGAGCCCAGCTCGGGGCGGGCGAGCAGCTTGCGTACGACGGAGGTGGGCGCGAGCCGTTCGTCGACGGCGGCGGGCGCGCTCATCGGCTGCCCCGCTTGATGAACTCCTCCAGCTTGGACGCCTCCGCGGCGGTGACGATCTGCGGTCCGGTGAGCACCGGGCGGCCGCCGCCGAGCACGTTCGCGTTGTAGCGGTACAGCCAGAGCAGGTCGATGGCCTCGTAGCCCTGGAGGTAGGGCTGCTGGTCGACGGCGAAGCCGAGGGCCCCCGACTTGAGGTCGCGGGCCACCGACGCGTTGAGGTCGAAGGTGTCGACCTCGGCCTTGGAGCCCGCCGCGTCCTTCGCCTTGATCGCGGTCGGGGCGAAGGGGGCGCCGAGGGTGACGATCGCGTCGACGGACGGGTCGGCCTGGAGCTTGGCCTGGACGGACGCCTGGACGGAGGGCATGTTGGTGCCCTCGACGTACAGGTTCTCCATCGTGCCGGAGAAGGTCTTCTTCGCCCCGGCGCAGCGCTGCTCGTGGCCCACGTTGCCCTGCTCGTGCAGGACGCAGACGGCCTTCTTGCGGCCGCGCTTGTTCAGCTCGGTGCCGACCGCCTCGCCGGCGATCTCCTCGTCCTGGCCGATGTGGGTCAGCGCCCCGTACTCGGCGGACTGGGCGGAGCCGGAGTTGACCGTGATCACCGGGATGCCGGCCTTCACGGCCTTGGCGATGACGTCCTTGAGGGCCTCCGGCTTGGCGAGGCTGACGACGATCCCGTCGACCTTCTGGTCGATGGCGTTCTGCACGAACTGCGCCTGCTGCTGGGCCTGGTCGTCGTGGGCGTAGACGAAGTTGATGTTGTCCTTCGCGGCGGCCTCCTTGGCACCCTTCTGGACGATGTCCCAGAAGGTGTCGCCGTCGCCCGCGTGCGTGACCATCGCGAAGGTCCAGCGCGGGGTGGAGACGGCCGGCCGGCCCGCCTCGGCGGCCTTCGCCCGCTCCTCGGCGCGCTTGCCCCCCGTACTGCTGCAGCCCGCGAGCGAGGCCCCCAGTACCGCCGCGAGCACGGCGCCCACGACGCGCACCCCTGTCCGAACCCTAGCCACGTCGCCGCGCCCTTCCCTCGTCACCAATGCGGTCCGCCGTCGAGCCGGTCACCAATCCGGTCATTCCGTCTCCATTGCGGTCCAGCCGCTCAGTATCCGCCACAGTCGACCATGAAGGGTCATCGGGGCACTCACGCGCAGGTTGACATGCGCGGGCGGATTGACAGGTTCCGCCGACAGGGTCAGGTTGAGTGCATGCGCATCGGGCTCATCGGAACGGGCCGGATCGGGTCCTTCCACGCGGCGGCTCTGGCCCGCCACCGGGATGCGGGCTCGCTCCTGCTCGCGGACGCCGATCCCGCGCGGGCGGCGCGCCTCGCCGACCGGCTCGGGGCCACTGCCGCGCCCAGCGTGGACCAGGTCTTCACCTGGGGCGTGGACGCCGTGGTGGTGACGTCGGCGACCGAGGCGCACGCGGATCTCGTCGTACGGGCGGTGCGCGGCGGGCTGCCGGTGTTCTGCGAGAAACCGCTCGCCCCGGACCTGAACCGGACCCTGGCCGCGCTGCGTGAGGTGCGGGCCGCGGGCGGGCTGCTCCAGGTGGGTTTCATGCGCCGTTTCGACGCGGGCTACGGCACGGCCCGGGAGCTGGTCCGTTCCGGCGCCCTGGGGCGGCTGCACACGGTACGGACGACGACGGCCGATCCGGCGCCGCCGGCCGCCGCGTACCTGGCCACCTCGGGCGGGCTGTACCGGGACTGCCTGGTGCACGACTTCGACATGGTCCGCTGGGTGACCGGGCGCGAGGTGGTCGAGGTGTACGCGGCCGGGTCGGACGCGGGACCCGCCCTGTTCCGGGAGGCCGGCGACATCGACACGGCGGCCGCCGTGCTGACGCTCGACGACGGAACCCTGGTCACGGCCACCGGCACGCGCTGCAACGGCGCCGGGTACGACGTACGGATGGAGCTGGCCGGGGAACGGGACCAGGTCTCGGTGGGGCTGGACGACCGGACGCCGATCGCCTCCACCGAACCGCACGGCCCGCCGCCGGCGAGCAAGCCGTGGACCGGCTTCCTGGAACGTTTCGCCCCCGCGTACGAGGCGGAGCTTGCGGCCTTCATCCGGCTGGTGCGAGGCGAGGCGCCCAACCCGTGCGACGGCCGCGAGGCGCTGGCGGCGTTCCGGATCGCGGAGGCCTGCGAACTCTCGCGCCGGGAGCGGCGCAGGGTCCGGCTGGAGGAACTCCCGGACCTGCCGGTTCTGTAAGCGGGGCACGGGGCCACACTAAGCCGCGTGATCACCTGTGGCTGCGACGCTTTCCGGCCACCCTCAGGCGGTGGTCACGGCGCGCCGACCCCAGGCGGTGCCGGCCAGGACCAGGAGGGCGCCCCCGTAACCGAGGAGCCCCGGCTCCTCCCCTCCGATGGCGATGCCGGCGACGGCCGCCCACAGCGGCTCGGTGCCGAGCAGCAGGCTGACCCGGGAGGGCGAGCTGCGGCGCACGGCCCACATCTGCACGAAGAAGGCGAAGAGGGTGCAGAAGACGGAGAGGAAGGCCAGCCCGGCCCACTCCGCGGCCCCGAAACCGGCCGCGGCGGCCCACGGGCTCGCCCCGGTGCCGGGCACGGCGGCCAGCGACGCGAAGACGAGCACGGCGCCGCCGAGCTGCACGGTGGTCAGCGACAGCGAGTCGGCGTCCCGGACGGCCTCGATCCGCGCCATGAGCAGGACGTGCAGGGTCCGGGCGAGGGCGGCGCCGAGGATCAGCAGGTCACCAAGGCCGGGCGCGGTGAATCCGGCGCCCTGGGTGAGCAGCACGACCCCGGCCACGGAGACGGCCGCGGCCCCGAGGAAGCCGCCGGACGGCGCCTGCCGCCGCACCGCGGCCTCGGCGAGCGGGGTGAAGATCATGGTCAGGCTGATGATCAGCCCGGCGTTGGTGGCGGAGGTGTGGACGACCCCGTAGGTCTCCAGGAGGAAGATCCCGCCGAGTACGAGGCCCAGCAGCCCGGCGGCGCGCGACTGCGCCGGGGTCAGGGCGCGCAGCCGCGACCAGCCGGCGACGACGAGGACGGGCAGGACCAGGGCGAACCGCAGCACGAGCACGGCGATGACGGTGTGCCCGGTGGTGATGCCCTTGGCGGCGAGGTAGCTGCCGCCCCATACGACGGCGACGGCCAGGACCGGCAGGTCGGCGAGCCGGGCCCGGCGGGGGGCGGCTTCGAGGGCCGGCGAGATCACGGTCATGGGGTCTCCCACGTCATGGACGAGGTGGAGACTTCGTCGGCTCGCACGGGTGCAGGGGGCACGCTACCGGAGCCGATCATGCCGGGCGACCTCTTTCCGGGCCGTGCGCCCCGGACCCGTAGCATCGGGCGCATGGCTGATCTCTACGCCCTGGACCTGGCGTTCGACCTGCTCGACAGCACGCCCGAGGCCGTGCTCGCGGAGGTCCGGCGCCAGCTGGCGCCGAACACCGGGCTCCTCTGCGCCCGCGGCCCGGCCTGCCGCGTCCGGGGCGTGCTCGTCGGAGAGTTCGCCCCGACCGAACACGGCGGCTGGGCGCTGACGGGCCGCCAGGAGATCCACGCGGAACTGCTCCCCGCCCTGGAGGACTTCCTGCTGCTCGTGGCCCCCCACATCCGACCGCCGGGCCCGGTCGGCCGCATCCGCCACTACGAGCACGAGGCCCCCGACCTGCTGGTTCTGCGCGAGGGCCGCGTGGTCCAACTCGCCCTGGACCCCCGCTGACTCAGGTGAACGTGCCGAAGGCGGCCCGCCCCTTCGGCCGGTAGGTGTGGATGGAGGTGCCGACCGAGGTCGTACGGGAGTCCGTCACCTCGAAGGCGGTCGGCAGGCCGCCGGTCGGGAACAGCTTCCGCCCCGCACCCAGGAACACCGGGAAGACCAGCAGGTTCAGCTCGTCCACGAGGTCCCGGGCCAGCAGCCACTGCGCGAGCCGCCCGCTGCCGTGCACCTGGAGCTCCCCCTCCAGCCCGTCCTTGACCCGGACGATCTCGCTCTGCAGGTGCTCCCCGTCGAGCACGGTGACCGGGCCCCAGGCGGGCTCCTTGAGCGTGGTGGAGGCCACGTACTTCGGCAGCCGGTTGAGGTTGCCCGCGATGGGGTCGGCCGGATCGTCGTGGTGCGGCCAGTACCCGGCGAAGATCTCGTACGTCCGCCGCCCGAGCAGGAACGCCCCGGTCCGCCCGTAGACCTCCTTGACGAAATCCAGCATGCCCTCGTCGGCGAACGGCACCAGCCACCCGCCGTACTCGAACCCGCCGCTGCGGTCCTCCTCCGTCCCCCCGGGCGCCTGCATCACGCCGTCGAGGGTCACGAAGGTGGTCAGGGTCAGCTTGCCCATGGCTCTGTGCTCCTAGCTCGTCGTCCCTACAGGAAGGCAGACTCCCGGACCCCCGAAACGTCAGGGCGACGCCACGCACACCGCGGCGCGGGAACGCGAGGTCGGTTTCCTGCCAGCGGCCTCGACCCTTCGGAGATTTGATTGAACTCGCAACCACATGGTGGGCGATCGAGGAGGAACATCGTGGACGGAACAGTGGCGCTGGTGACGGGTGGCAGCAGGGGGATCGGGGCCGCGACCGTCTTGCGGCTGGCCGAGGAGGGCGCGGATGTCGCGTTCACCTACGTCAGCGGCGAGGAGGCCGCGGCCGAGGTGGCCGGAAAGGTCGGGGCGCTGGGGCGGCGGGTGCTCGCGGTGCGGGCCGACGCCGGGGATCCGGGGGCCGGAGCCGACGTGGTGGGGCGGGTCGTGCGGGAGTTCGGGCGGCTCGACGTGCTGGTCAACAACGCGGGTGTGGGGGTGCTCGGGCCGCTGGAGGCGCTGACCGCGACCGACGTGGACCGGGTGCTCGCGGTCAACGTGCGCGGGGTGTTCACCGCCACCCAGGCCGCGGCCGCCGCACTGGGGCGGGGCGGGCGGATCATCACCATCGGCACCTGCATGACCCAGCGGGTGCCCGGGCCCGGCGGAACGCTGTACGCGCTGAGCAAGTCGGCGCTGATCGGGCTGACGAAGGCCCTCGCCCGGGAGCTGGGCGGGCGCGGGATCACCGCGAACATCATCCACCCGGGGCCCGTGGACACCGACATGAACCCCGCCGACGGACCGTACGCCGGCTCGCAGGCGGCGATGACCGCCCTGGGACGCTTCGGTACGGCGGGCGAGGTGGCCGACATGGTGGCCTTCCTGGCCGGGCCGGGGGCGGCGTACGTCACCGGGGCGGAGTTCGCGGTCGACGGCGGCCACGCCGCGTAGTCCGGCGCAGCCGGAGCCAGGCCCGTCAGGGCTCCGCCCCGCACCCCGCGCCTCAAACGCCGGCGAGGCTGAATCGGCGCGGCGGAGCCGGATGGTGCGGCTCACCTGAAGGGTGCGGCTTACAGATCGGGGCTCCGCCCCGGACCCCGCGCCTCAAACGCCGGCGGGGCTGGATTTGTGCGGCGGGGCTGGATTTGGGCAGCTGGGTGGGAGGCGGGTCGGTTGGGGTGGGGGTGG
>NZ_JBIAJH010000043.1:0-53832 GCF_042871845.1 Streptomyces sp. NPDC005533
CGTTCCCACTCGGAATCACTCAGATCACCCCGCCCCATGCCCACAGCAACGACTCGGGCACGGAGTAGTCACATGATCGGCCGGACAAGTCCTAGCCCCTCAACCCCTCCGGGACGGGGCCGAGGCAACCTACGCGCCCCGATGCCCCTCCTCCCTGACGGAACGGTCAGGCGGGACACGGGGAGTCGGGGACATGAACAACCGCACGAACAGCCGCATGAACAACCGCACGAACAGCCGAAACCACAGCCACATGAACGGTCGCAGCACCCGGAAACGCACGATCGGCCGGGAACGCACCATCGGCCGTACCGTGCCCGCCGTCGCCGTCGTCGTGTGCGCCGCGGCCCTGGCACTCGGGGCGGCGGTCGCGCCGTCCTGGGCGAGCGGGTGGGCCTCCTCGGAACAGGTCGGCCGCGCGGGGGAACTCGTACCGGTGTCGGCCAAGGACGATCCGCAGCACCAGGCGCGCGTTCCCGCGGGGCGGCAGCTGCGCGTGGTCAAGGTGAGCAGCCCGGTCCTGGCGGAGGACTCGGAGGACAACCAGATCGGCTACAACGGCCGGTCCTACCTGGGCTGGGCGCGGATCAAGGCCGACGCGCGGCCCGGCGAGTATCCGCTGTCCGTCACCTTCGACTACGTGAACCCGCTCGACTCCGGCGACACCGCGGGGAGCCGCCCCTACGTCGCCGGAGGCGGCACGATCACCGTCGCGGCCGGGGACGGGGACGGGGACGGCGGGGACGGTGGCGGGGGAGGCCGCTCCGAGGTGTGGGCCCTGGGCGGCGCCGCGGTGGCGGCGCTCGCGACACACGGTGTTCACGTCGTACGGCGCCGACGCCGTACCGGCGCGGGACCCGGCCGCCTAGACTGACGCGTGGTTGATCATGTACCCGACGAGGCTGAGGAACGAAACGCATGCGCTATCTCCCCCTGGGCAGTTCTGGTCTGCAGGTCTCCGCCGTCGGCCTCGGCTGTAACAACTTCGGTGGCCGGCTCGACGCCCAGGCCACCCGCGCCGTGGTCGACGCCGCCCTGGACGCGGGCATCACCCTCCTCGACACCGCCGACATCTACGGCAACGCCGGCGGCTCCGAGACCCACCTCGGGCAGGCCCTCAAGGGCCGCCGCGACCAGGTCGTCCTCGCCACCAAGTTCGGTTACGACGGCGTGGACATGAAGTACGGGCCCGCGGCCGGATCCCGCGGCGGCCGCGCGTACATCCGACGGGCCGTCGAGGAGTCGCTGCGCCGCCTCGACACCGACCACATCGACCTCTTCCAGCTGCACAGCCCCGACCCGGCCACTCCGATCACCGAGACCCTTGCCGCGCTCACCGAGCTCGTCGCCGAGGGCAAGGTCCGCTACATCGGCCCCTCCAACTTCTCCGGCTGGCAGCTCGCCGAAGCCGCCCACGTGGCCCGCGAGACCGGCTCGGTGCCCTTCGTGTCGGCGCAGAACGAGTGGTCGCTGCTGGAGCGTTCGGCCGAGCGCGAGCTGGTCCCGGCCGCCCTGCACTACGGTGTCGGCGTGCTCCCGTACTTCCCGCTGGCCAACGGTCTGCTGACCGGCAAGATCCGCCGAGGCGCGCCCGTACCGGCCGGCTCCCGCCTCGAAGGCCGCGACTCGTACCTCACCGACGAGCGCCTCGACGTGGTCGAGGCGTTGGCCGCGCTCGGCGAGAAGCACGACCGGACCGTCCTCGAACTCGCCATCGGCTGGCTCTCCGCGCAGCCCGGCTGCGCCTCCGTCATCGCGGGAGCCACCTCGGCCGAGCAGGTGCGTGCCAACGCGGCCGTCGCCGACCGCCCGCTCGACGCGGAGCTGCTCGCCGCGATCGACGCCGTCGCCCCGGGCGTCGGCGCGTGACCGGCGGCGGGCGGCGGCCGCTGCGCTGTGCGCTCCTCGACGACTTCCAGGACGTAGGGAGCAGCGCAGCGGACTGGTCGCCGCTCGCCGGCCGCGTCGAAACGGTGAGCTTCACCGACCACACGGACGACGAGGACGTGCTGGCCGAACGGCTGGCCGGTTTCGACATCGTGGTCACCCTGCGCGAACGCGTGCCGTTCCCGGCCTCGCTCCTGGACCGGCTGCCGCGCCTGCGCCTGCTGATCGCGTCCGGCATGCGCAACTCGGTGATCGACTACGTCGCCGCCGCACGCAACGGAGTGACCGTGTGCGGCACCGGCAGCTCGTCCACCCCGCCCGTGGAGCTGACCTGGGCCCTGCTGCTGGGCCTGGCCCGCGGCCTGGTGCCGGAGAGCGTCGCCCTGCGCGACGGCGGTCCCTGGCAGCAGGGGGTCGGCGCGGACCTGCACGGTCGGGGGCTCGGACTGCTCGGCCTCGGCAAGATCGGCAGCCGCGTCGCCCGGGTCGGTCTCGCCTTCGGCATGGACGTGGTGGCCTGGAGCCCGAACCTCACGGAGGAACGGGCACAAGAGGTGGGCGTCGCGCTCGCGCCGTCCAAGGAGGAGCTGCTGGCGGAAAGCGACTTCGTCTCCGTCCACCTCGCCCTCGGCGAGCGCAGCCGGGGTCTGATCGGCGCCGCCGAGCTCGCGCTGATGCGTCCGACGGCCTACCTCGTCAACACCTCGCGCGCGGCCATCGTGGACCAGCAGGCGCTCCTCGACGCCCTGCACGAGGGCCGGATCGCGGGCGCGGGCATCGACGTCTTCGACATCGAGCCGCTGCCGGCCGGACACCCCCTGCGGAGCGCCCCCCGGCTGCTCGCCACCCCGCACCTGGGCTATGTGACGCGGTCCAACTACGCCACGTACTACGGCGAGGCGGTCGAGGACATCCGGGCGTTCCTCGACGGCTCACCCGTGCGCGTACTCGGCTGACAGCCGCCGATCGCCAGCGGAGGGTCAGCGGTCGAGCCGGGCTTCAGCCGACCCCGTGCCGCCTCGCCACCCACAGCGGCATTCCGTGGGTGGTCGGGCGGAGTCGGAACTGCGGCTCCTCGTACGACGGGGGCGGGGTCTGCGCGGCGTGCGGCGGCAGGACGGTGTAGGTGCCCGTCACCCGTCTCCCGGGCTCCAGGGCCGCGGCGCGCACGCCCTGCCGGTGTACCCCGCCCCCTCGTAGGCCGACAAGATCCGAAAGACGACTTAGGACACGATGTCCTTGCGCGCGAATCCGCGGAAGGCGAGGGCGAACAGCACCAGGGCGTACGACACCGAGACCACCGTTCCCTTGATCATCCCGCCCCATTCCAGCTGCGGCTGCAAGGCGTCCGCCCACGCGAACTGCCAGTGCGCCGGCAGGAACTCGCGCCAGGACCCGAGCGCGGTCACGGCGTCCAGCACGTTGCCGACGATCGTCAGGCCGACCGCCCCGCCCACCGCGCCCAGTGGCGCGTCCGTCCGCGTGGACAGCCAGAACGCCAGCCCCGCCGTCACCAGCTGCGAGACGAACACGAAGGCCACCGCCAGGGCGAGCCGGGGCACGGTGTCCGCGACCGCCAGCGCCCCGCCGGTCGGGAGCTTGAGCGGCCCCCACCCGTAGGCGGCCGTGCCCGCCGCCAGGGCCACCACCGGCAGCAGCACCATCGCCGCCAGGCTGAAGCCCAGCGCCACCACGAGCTTGCTCCACAGCAGCCGCGTCCGCGGTACCGGCGAGGCCAGCAGGTAGCGCAGTGAGGACCAGCTCGCCTCCGAGGCCACCGTGTCCCCGCAGAACAGCGCCACCGGCACCACCAGCAGGAACCCGGCCGAGACGAACAGACAGGTCGCGGCGAAGTTCGCGCCCGAGGCCGTGGCCGTGTCGATCAGGGTGACCCGGCCGTTGCCGCCGTCCCGGCTGCCCGGACCGCCACCCACCGCGAACGCGATCATCAGGATGAACGGCAGCGCGGCCAGCACCCCGCCCATCACCAGCGTCCGCCGCCGGCGCCACTGCCGCAGCGCTTCGACGCGCAGCGGCAGCGTACGGCTCGCCCGGTAGCCCGGGGCCACCTCCTGTACGGCACTCACGCCGGACCTCCGATCAGGGTGAGGAACGCGTCCTCCAGTCGCCGGTGCGGTCCCACTCCGGTGACCGGCACCTCCAGCCGTACGAGTTCGGCGATCAGCCCGGCGGCCGTCGCGCCGTCGAGCCGCACGAGCAGCCCGTCGTCGGCCGCCACCACGGAACCCACTCCCTCCAGCGCCGCCACCTTCTCCAGGCCCACCGCGTCCACCGGCTCCGCCAGCGTCACGAGCAGCGCGTCCCCGCCACCGGTGATCTCGGCGACCCGGCCCGCCGCGACCCGCTGTCCGCGGTCCATGACCACCAGGTGCGTACAGGACTGCTCCACCTCGGACAGCAGGTGGCTGGAGACGATGACCGTCCGTCCGCCGGCGGCGTAGCGGATCATCACGTCCCGCATCTCGCGGATCTGCGGCGGGTCCAGACCGTTCGTCGGCTCGTCGAGGATCAGCAGGTCCGGCATGCCGAGCATGGCCTGCGCGATCGCGAGGCGCTGGCGCATGCCCTGCGAGTACGTGCGCACCGCGCGCTCCAGCGCGTCGCCCAGTCCCGCGATCTCCAGCGCCTCCGCCATGTGCGAGTCCTCGGCCGGCCGGCCGGTGGCCTGCCAGTACAGCTCCAGGTTGGCGCGGCCGGTCAGGTGCGGAAGGAACCCCGCGCCCTCCACGAACGCCCCGACCCGCGACAGCACCGGAGCGCCGGGCCGCACCGCGTGCCCGAACACCCGGATCTCGCCGGCGTCCGGCGTGATCAGCCCCATCAGCATGCGCAGGGTGGTGGTCTTGCCGGCGCCGTTGGGCCCGAGCAGCCCCAGTACCTGCCCCTTCTCCACCCGGAACGACAGGTCCCGTACCGCGTACCGGTCCTGCGCCTTCGCGTACCGCTTCGTCAGTCCGGTGATCTCCAGGGGTACGTCGGCCAGGGCCGGGTCCGGTTGCGCCGGGCCCGGCCGCGTCCCCGCGGTCCCGCGGCCGGTCCTGCGGATGCCGAGCAGTCCCACGGCCAGTGCCGCCGCGCCCAGCGGCAGCCACCAGGTCCAGGCGGGCAGCCCGGCCGCAGCCGTCCGCACCCCGGTCGCGACCGGAACGGCCAGCGGGCCCTCCACCGACACCGTGTAGGCGGCGGGCGCGGCCGGCGTGGCGTAGCCGAGGTCGGTGGCGGCGACCACGAGCCGCAGCCGGTGTCCGGCCACGGTGGAGTGGTCGATCGCGGGCAGGTCCAGCCGCACGCTCACGCCCTGCTGGGCGTTCTCCACCCGCACCGGGGCGACCAGCTGGTTGGGCAGTACCTGCTGCTGTCCGTCGGGCCCCACGTCGTACACCTTGCCGAAGAGGACGGCCGATCCGTCGGCGGCTGTCGACCTCACGTTCAGGGTTACGGTCGGGGTTCCGGTGATCCGTACGTCCTCGGTCAGCGGAGCCGACTCGAACCGGGCGTTCTGCCCGGGGAAGTCCAGGGAGAACCCGGCCCCGAGGGCGGCGAGCTGCCCGCCGATGCCGGGCAGTGAGGACAGGGCCGGAGGCGCGCCGCCCGCCGGATTGGCGAAGGTCTGCTCGCGTCCCGTCAGGGCGAACTGCCGCGGGCCGGAAACCAGCCCGGGGTACGTGTCGCCGCTCGCGCCGCGCAGGGTGACCTCGCCGTCGGTGGAATCGATGCCGCCGGAGCGCGAGACCCGGAAGGCCGGGCCGGTGTCCGCGGTCTCGTCCCCCTTCAGGTGCCGGTCGAACCAGGCCGCCACCCGGTCCTCGACCCGGTCCGCCTCGCGCATGCCGCCGTCGTGCCCGCCGGCCGCCCAGTCCACGGAGACGGGGGCCCCGTTCGCCGCGATGGCCCGGGCCATCGCGTCGGCCTGGCTCAGCGGGAAGAGGGAGTCGTCCTGGCCCTGCACGATGAGGGTCGGCACCTTGATCCGGTCGCCCACGGCCGAGGGGCTCCGCCGCTCCAGCAGGGCGCGCGCCTCGGGGTCGGGCTTCCCGGCCACCGCGACGCGCTCGTACATCGCGCACAGCTCCGGCTCGAAGCGTCCGCAGCCGGGGGCGGCCGACGGATCCGGCCGCCCGGGTCGGGCCTGCTGCATCCCGCCGGCCGAGCCGGTGGTGAAGAAGATGCCGGACCACAGCTTCTTGAAGACGCCGTTCGGGAAGAGGGAGTCCGCGAGGTTCCAGTAGGTGATCTGCGGGGCGATCGCGTCCACCCGCCGGTCGTACCCCGCGGCGAGCAGCGCGATCGCCCCGCCGTACGAGGCCCCCGCCACGCCGACGCGCGGATCGCCGTCCGCGTCGAGCCGCACCTCGGGCCGGGCCGCGAGCCAGTCGACGAGCCGGGAGACGTCCTTGACCTCGTGGTCGGGGTCGTTCAGCCCGATCCGGCCGCCGGAACCGCCGAAGCCGCGAGCCGACCACGTCATGACGGCGTAGCCGTCCCGGGCCAGCCGTTCGGCCTGCGCGCGCACGTCGTCCTTGCTGCCGCCGAAACCGTGCCCGAGCAGCACGGCGGGACGTTTCCCCACGCCGCCGCCCGCAGTGAAGTAGGAGGTGTCGATGGCGGCGCCGGGCATCTCCAGGACCTGGTCCTGACGGTGCACGGCCGGAGCGTCACCGGCCGCCGACGTGGCCGTCCAGGTGCCGGCGCCCGCCACGACGGCGAGCGCGGCGGCGCCCGCGAGGAGGCGGTCGCGGCGGCGCCGGGGCATTCGGAGCTTCATAGGGGAACCCTAAACGGACGGTCCCCGGCGTCCGAGCACCCACAGGCGTAACCCCAGCCCTTCTCAAGGACCATGCCGCGCCCCGGGCGTACCGCACCTGCTGTATGCGCCCCCGACCTGCGCCCCCGACCTGCGCGGCTGGTCCCGGGGCGGGAGGATGGCCGCATGTTGCTGTCCGAGGTCGCGCGCGTGTCCCGGGAGGTCGCCGAGACCGCCGCCCGCTCCCGCAAGACCGCCCTGCTCGCGGAGCTCTTCGCCGCCGCGCCGCCCGACGAGGCCGCTCTGGTGATCTCCTACCTCTCCGGGCGCCTCCCGCAGGGCCGCCCGGGCATCGGGTGGCGCGCCCTGGCCCCCGAGACGGCACCGGCGTCGGAGCCCACCCTGACCGTCCGCGCCGTCGACGCGGCGGTCTCCGAACTCGCCGCCGTCGCGGGCCCCGGCGCCCAGGCGGAGCGGCGCCGGATCGTCGAGACCCTGCTGGGCGCGGCCACCGGCGCCGAGCAGGTGTTCCTGCGCAGCCTGCTGTCCGGCGAGGTCCGCCAGGGCGCGCTGGACGCGGTGGCCCTGGAGGGCGTGGCCGCGGCCGCCGGAGTACCCGCCGCCGAACTGCGCCGGGCGGTGATGCTGGACGGCTCGCTGCCCCGGGTGGCGGCCGCGGTGCTCGCCGAAGGAGCGCAGGCCCTGCGTGCTGTCACGCTGCGCGTCGGCCGGCCCGTACAGCCGATGCTGGCGGGCACGGCCCCCTCGGTCGCCGAGGCGCTGGCCGCCCTCGGGCCGTGCGCGGTGGAGGAGAAGCTCGACGGGATCCGCGTGCAGGTCCACCGGGACGGCGACGACGTACGGGTGTACACGCGCTCCCTGGACGAGATCACCGGCCGGCTCCCGGAGGTGGCGGAACTGGCCCGGTCGCTGCCGGGCGAGCGCTTCATCCTCGACGGGGAGGTCATCGGCCGCGCGGCGGACGGCCGGCCCGTCCCCTTCCAGGAGATCGCGAGCCGGGTCGGCTCCCGCGTCGACGTCGAGGCCGCACGGCGGACCCTCCCGGTCGTCCCCGTCTTCTTCGACGTCCTGGCCGTCGGCGAGGACGTCCTCCTCGACCTCCCGGTGCGGGAGCGGTACGCGGCCCTGGCCGCCCTCGTGCCCGAGAGCGCCCGCGTCCGGCGCCTCACCGTGGAGGACCCGGACGCGCAGCGGGCCGAGGCCGAGGAGTTCTCGGCCGAGACCCTGCGCCGCGGCCACGAGGGGGTCGTGGTCAAGGCACTGGACTCGGCCTACGCGGCCGGCCGCCGCGGCAGGTACTGGCTGAAGGTGAAGCCGGTGCACACCCTGGACCTGGTGATCCTCGCCGCCGAATGGGGCCACGGGCGGCGCACCGGACTGCTCTCGAACCTGCACCTCGGAGCGCGGGCCGCCGACGGCACCTACGCCATGCTCGGCAAGACCTTCAAAGGCCTCACGGACGAGATGCTGCGCTGGCAGACCGAGGAGCTGCGCGCGCTCGCCACTTCCGACGACGGCTTCACGGTGCGGGTACGGCCCGAACTGGTGGTGGAGATCGCCTACGACGGGTTGCAGCGCTCCCCGCGCTACCCGGCCGGGGTGGCGCTGCGGTTCGCGCGCGTGCTGAGGCACCGCCCGGACAAGGACGCGGAGCAGGCCGATACCGTGGAGACGGTGCTCGGTGGGGCGACCGGAACCGGGCCGACGCCCGCGCAGAGCGAGGACCAGGCCGCGCCGTGACGAGAGCGCCTTGCCTCAGAGGCAAGGCGAATTGCCAGAAAGGCAAAGCTCTGGCTGAATCGAAGCATGAACCCCGGTCCCGCCCCCGGCCCCGAAGACGCGGCCGACGAGCTGCCCGCCGTGGCCCCGCAACTGCGCGAGCTGCGCCGCCGCGCCGGCCTCACCCTGGAGGCCGCCGCCGCCCGGGCCCGGCTCTCGCCCGCGCACCTGTCCCGCCTGGAGACCGGCCGGCGCCAGCCCTCGCTGCCGCTCCTGCTCGGGCTCGCCCGCACCTACGGGACGACCGTCTCCGAGCTGCTCGGCGAGACCCCGGCCGTCGCCGATCCCATCGTACGGGCCGGCGGTCCCGGCGCCCGCGAGGCCGACGGCTGGACGTACTGGCAGGCGGGCGGCTCCGGCCGCGGCATGCAGGCCCTGCGGGTGCACGTCCCGCACGGCCGCAGTCAGGGCGAGCTGGTCCGCGTACATCCCGGCGAGGAATGGCTGTACGTCCTGGACGGGCGGCTGCGGCTGCACCTGGGGGACGCCGAGCACCTGCTGGAACCGGGGGACAGCGCGCACTTCGACTCGCTCACTCCGCACCGGATCGGCGCGGCCTCCTCCGGGGGCGCCGACCTGCTGTTCGTCCACACCCTGCTGCAGAGCAGCCTCGCCGGGCTGTGCCTCGGCGGGACCTCCACCACGCACCACCGATAGCCGAGGAGCCGTACCCATGTCGCCAGGAGAGAACCCCGGCACGGACCCCGTCACCGTACGGGCGCGCATCGAGGCCAAGTTCCCGCGCGGTCTGGTGATCCGGCTGATCGCCTACTTGTTCGTCGGCCACCTCTTCGCCTTCTTCGTCTACCTCCTCTTCGTCCTGGGGGCCCAGAACCAGTAGCCCGCCGGGGCGAGCGGGCACGGGCGGCGACCGGGCGCGGCGAGACGGCGCCGCGCGGCTCTAGGAAGTTGCAGGTCCTGTGGCTACCCTCCGCGCATGATTTCCACGGTTGTCTGGGGTACCGGCAACGTCGGCCGTCTGGCCATCCGCGCCGTCGAGGCCCATCCCGCGCTGAAACTCTCCGCCGTCATCGTCCACGATCCGGCCAAGGTCGGCCGCGACGCGGGCGAACTCGGCGGCCTCGACCACCTCTTGGGGGTCGCGGCCACCGACGACATCGAGGCCGTCCTGGCCGCCCGCCCCCGGGCCGTGGTGTACGCCGCGTCCGGGGACGTCCGGCCCGACGACGCCCTCGCCGACATCACCCGGGCCATCGGGTCCGGGGCCGTCGTCGTCAGCCCCGCCCTCTATCCGCTCTACGACCACCGCAGCGCCCCACCGGAGTTCCGCGATCCGGTGCTCGCCGCCATCGCGGAGGGCGGCGGCTCGCTCTTCGCCTCCGGAGTCGACCCCGGCTGGGGCAACGACGTGCTCCCGCTCCTGCTCAGCGGGCTCGGCACCACCATCGACGTCATCCGCTGCCAGGAGATCTTCGACTACTCCACCTACGACCAGCCGGACTCCGTCCGCCACCTCGTCGGCATGGGCCACCCCATGGACTACGAGCCGATGATGCTCATGCCCTCGATCCCGACCATGGTGTGGGGCGGGCAGATACGGATGATGGCCCGGGCCCTCGGCGTCGAACTCGACGAGATCCGCGAGACGTCGGAGCGCCGCGCCCTCGACACCACCGTGACCACCCGCACCATGGGCGACTTCGAGGCCGGCACCCAGGGCGCCATCCGCTTCGAGGTGCAGGGCATCGTCGAGGGCGAGCCCCGCATCGTCATCGAGCACGTCACCCGCATCCACGCCTCGTGCGCACCGGACTGGCCCGCGCCGCCCGACGGCGGCGACGGCGCCCACCGCGTCGTCATCGAGGGCCGACCGCGCATCGAGGTCACGATCGAGGCCACCGACGAGGGCGAGAACCGCTCGGCCGGCGGCAACGCCACCGCCGTCGGCCGCCTCGTCGGTGCCATCGACTGGCTCGCCGCGGCGGAGCCCGGACTCTACGACGCCCTCGACATCCCGCTGCGCCCCGCCACCGGCAGACTCGGAAGGAAGAAGTCATGAGGATCGACATCCCCGAAGGGCAGCACCCGATCGAGTACGTGTGGGGCGACATGGTCCCCGGCATCGGCATGGCCGCCGCGAACTTCTCGCTGTCGGTGTACGCCCACACCACCCTGGGGCTGCGCGAGTTCGAGGCGGCCCGGCTGCGCGTCGCGCAGATCAACGGCTGCGTCTTCTGCCTGGACTGGCGCACCGAGCGGGACGGGGAGAAGGTCGAGGAGGAGTTCTCCGAGGCCGTCACCGAGTGGCGCACCACCGACCGGTTCGACGAGCGCACCCGGCTGGCGGCGGAGTACGCCGAGCGGTACACCCTGGACCACCACGGCCTCGACGACGAGTTCTGGGACCGGATGACCGCGCACTACAGCCAGTTGGAGATCGTGGAGCTGACGATGAGCATCGGGTCCTGGCTGGCCTTCGGCCGGCTCAATCACGTGCTCGGCCTCGACAGCGTGTGCGTGCTGCCCGGGCACTGAGCGGAGCCGCGCCGCTCCGAGCGGCGCGCAACGGGGTGTGACAAGGGGCCGTTCGGTGAATCCGAACGGCCCCGGCCGCTGGGGGGAGGACGCGGCCCTACCGGAGGTCGGTTGCGATGATCTTCTCGATGTTGCGCTCGGCGAGTGCCGTGATCGTGACGAACGGGTTGACGCTGGTGTTTCCGGGGATCAGCGCTCCGTCGATCACGTACAGGCCGGTGTAGCCGTGCAGGCGGCCGTAGTTGTCGGTGGCCCTGTTCAGGACGGCGCCACCGAGGGGGTGGTAGGTGAGGGTGTCGTTCCAGATCTTGTTGCCGCCGAACAGGTCGCTCCGGTAGATCGTCCCCTCCTTCGAGTTGATCTTGTCGAAGATCGTCTTGGCCATGCTGATCGAGGGCTGCTTCCAGGCGGTCTGCCAGTTGAGGTCCGCGGTGCCCGTCGCGGCGTTCCAGGTGAACTCGGCGCGGTTCGGGTTCTTCGTGATCGACAGGTAGAAGGAGGCGTAGGTCTCGATCCCGGTGGGGAGCGGAGCGACCTCGGCGAAGGCGCCGCCGGCGTCCCAGTTGTCGATGCCGGAGCACGGGATGGTCGACTGGAGCTTGCCCGTCGGGTCCCACATGTGGTTGGCGCGGCCGCACATGACGTTGCCGTTGTCGCCCCAGCCCTTGCCCACCTCGTTGTTGAGGTTCGGCAGCGCCCCGGTGGCCTTCAGCTTGACCAGGAGCTTGCTGGTGCCGACGCTGCCGGCCGCGAAGAACACCCGGTCCGCCGTCACCGTCTTGGTGACCACGGTGTCGCCGGTGGTGTTGATCTGGTCGATGGTGACCGTGTAGCCGCCGCCCGCGGCGGGGGAGACGGAGGTGACCTTGTGCAGCGCCGAGATGGTGACCTTGCCGGTCGCCCTGGCCTGGGCGAGGTACGTCTGCACCAGCGACTTCTTGCCGTGGTTGTTGCCGTAGAGGATCTCGCCGGCCAGGGCGGACTTGGTGGCGGTGCCGGCGGCCTCCCGCTTCATGTAGTCCCAGTCGTACACGTCGGGTACGAAGGTCCAGGCGAATCCGGAGCGCTGGGCGTGCTTGCGGCCGACGCGGGAGAACTGGTAGCAGTCCGCCGTGTCGAACCACGCCGGGTCGATCATGCCCACCCCGAGACCGGCGTTGGCCCGGGGGTAGTAGGTCGCGTACATCTCGTCGGCGTCCACCGAGGGGAGGACGGCGGCGAAGTTGGCGCGCTTGGGCGTGACCGCCATGCCTCCGTTGACCAGCGAACCGCCGCCCACGCCGCGGCCCTGGTAGACCGTGATGCCGGCGAAGTCCTCGGCGTCGAGGATTCCGGTGTACTTGGGGACGTCCTTGTCGATGGGGAATCCGAGGAAGTTGCTGAGCGGCGCCTTGGTCCGGGTGCGGAGCCAGAAGGACCGGTAGTCCGGGCTGGTAACCGTCGGGAAGACCTTCCCGTCCGAGCCGGGGGTGTCCCAGGACATGCCCATCTCGATCATCTGTACGTCCACGCCGGCCTGCGCGAGGCGCAGCGCCGCGACCGAGCCGCCGTATCCGGTGCCGATGACCAGGGCCGGTACCCGGGCGCCGTCGGAGATCGGGGCGGCCGCGGGAGCGGCCTGGGCCGGGGTGATGCGGCCCGCCAAGGCCACAGCCCCCAAAATAGAACCAGTTCTACCGATGAATCCACGACGGGAAATGCCCTTGGGGCCATTTCCGGGCAGGGTTTTGTCACTCATGTGATGTTCCTCACTCTCGGTGGAATGGGAACGAGTTCTACTGTCGCGTGCATGCGAAGTCACTACATACGTCTAGGTAACTTTCGGTCAGCGTGTGGCCGCGGAGGGAGGTTTCCGGCGCCGTACCCAGCCCAGGACGAGCGCGGACGCGACCGCGGCGAAGGCACACCACGTGGAGGCGAATTCCAGCCGCCACAGCGCTGAGCAGGCCGCCGCCCCGGCGGCCAGCACCGCGCCGAGGGTCCGCAGCCGCCGGTCCCCGGCGAGTAGCAGGGCGCCGAGCGTGGCGAACAGGTAGCCCGCCAGGACGAGCGGCATCCACGGAACATTCACGCCGTAGCCGAGGGTGCGGCCCCGGATCTCGGCGGTCACGGGCCGGGTCGCGAGGCAGTACGCGAGCACCGCGGCGGCGGCGAGACCCACGGCCACCGGCGCCCACAGGCGCCGCCGCGTCCCGGGCGGGGCCGCGAGCAGCACCCCCACCGGCACCCAGACCGGCAGCAGCGGCAGGGCGATCGCCGCCCAGGCCGTGGCGGCCGCGGAGCAGCCGCCGCCGGAACTCCAGACGGCGGCCTCCACCAGCTGGTGCGCGCCCAGCAGCAGCGGCAGCGCGGCGATCGGCAGATCGCGGACCCGCCGCACGCGCGCCACGCACACGACTCCGACGGCGGCGATGACCGTGCCCGCCACCAGATCGGCCGTCGCGCTCCAGCACACGGGAATCAGCCGGACCCGACCCGGAAGTCAGTCAAGTCCGCGCTTCCCCTCCTGGGGGGCTTCGAGCGGCGGGGCCGTCACCGCGCAGTACGTATGGCACTCCGGGTGGCACGCCTCGGTGCGCGCGGGGGAGCGTACGGTCGCCCAGGACACGACGGCGCCGGCCACGAACGCCCCGGTGCACCAGAGCATGGCCCGCCCGAAAGCCGCGTCGAACTGGGTCGCCGAGCGGTACGACTCCGGTCCCATCCCGGACAGCAGCGGCAGCGCCGCCACCGCGAGCAGCCCGGCGACGCGCGCGGCCGCGTTGTTGATGCCGCTGGCCAGGCCGGCCCGGCCGGGGTCCACCGAGGCCAGCACGGTCGACGTCAGCGGGGCCACGAGCGCCACCAGGCCCATGCCCATCACGACCATCGCGGGCAGCACGTCCCGTACGTACGAGGCCCCGGGCCCCACCCGCAGCATCAGCAGCGTCCCGGCCGCGCACAGCAGCGGCCCCACCGTGAGCGGTACGCGCGGTCCGATCCGCTCCCCGAGCTCACCCGAGCGGGCCGACAGGAGGAGCATCAGGAGGGTCGTCGGCAGCATGGAGGCCCCGGCGGCCAGCGCAGAGTACCCGGAGACCACCTGGAGCTGGAGCACCGCGAGGAAGAAGAACCCGCCGATGGCCCCGTACACGCACAGCGTGACGAGGTTGACCGCGGTGAACTGCCGGGACGCGAAGATGTCCGGCGGCACCATCGGGTCGGCCCGCCGCCGCTCCACGTAGACGAAGGCGACGGCCAGCAGGACCCCGAGCACCGCCGCGACGGCCACCGCCGCCGTGCCCGACCGGGCTTCGATCAGCGCGTAGGTGACCAGCCCCAGGGCCGTCGCACCGAGCACCGCCCCGGCCACGTCGAACCGACCGTGCGCCTGCGGGTCGCGGGACTCCGGTACGTGCCGCAGCGCGACCGGCACGCACACGGCGGCCAACGGCACGTTCAACAGGAACACCCACCGCCAGCCCGGCCCGTCCACCAGCCAGCCGCCGAGGAACGGCCCCACGGCCGCGCCCACCCCGCCGAACCCCGACCACAGGCCGATCGCCCGCCCCCGGTCCTCGGCCCGGATCGACGCCTGGATCAGGGCCAGGGAGCCGGGCGCCAACAGTGCCCCGCCGATGCCCTGCAGGGCCCGGGAGGCGATCAGCACCCCGGCGTTCGGCGCGATCCCGCACAGCAGCGAGCCCACCGCGAACCACACCACGCCGAGGACGAAGATCCGGCGCCGCCCGAAGCGGTCGCTCAGCGACCCGCCGACCAGGATCAGCCCGGCCAGGGTCAGCAGATAGGCGTTCACCGTCCACTGGAGCACCGCCAGATCCGCGTCGAGGTCCTCCCCGATGCGCGGCAGCGCCACGTTCACCACGGTCCCGTCCAGCATGGCCATGGTCGACCCGAGCACCGTGGTCAGCAGGATCCACCGGCCGCGCGCGGACGCGACCGGGACACCGGCTCCGGACGGCTCGGCGGGCGCAGTCATGTCTTCAGGCTGGCCCGCGCGGCCGGGAAGGGCCACCGGGAGCGCTTCGCCCGGGGCCGGGGACGGCTCGATCCGGCTCAATAGGCCCTCTTGTAATGGACATGACCTCTACTTCACCATGACCCGCGCACGTCACGCGCACCCTTCCCGCACAACCCGCACACGGCGTACGAGGAGACAACACGTGGCCCAACGCGACAACCGGTCCTCACGAGCCTTAAGGCCCACAAGGTCGACAAGGCCCGCGCGGTCCTTACGCACGGCGCTCGCCGCCCTCACCTCGGTCCTGCTCCTCCCGCTCGGCGCGGGCGTCGCCGCGGCGGCTCAGGACCCCGGACCCGGCGCGCCGGGCGCGGCCGAGCGCAAGATCGAACCCAAGCTCCGCGCCCAGCTCGACGGCTCGGCCAAGGCCGTCTTCTGGGTGTACCTCGACAGTGCCGCCGACCTGACCGCCGCGGGGAAGCAGCAGACCCGCGCCGCCAAGGCCGAAACGGTTCTGCGGACCAAGCGTGACCACGCCGCGCGCAGCCAGGCCGGCATCGTCAAGGCCCTGGAAGGCGCCCAGGCCGAGTACACCTCGTACTGGATCGTGAACGCCGTCCGCGTCGTCGGCAGCGAGAAGCTCGCCGGAGCCCTGGCGCAGCGTCCCGAGGTCGCCCGGATCGACGCCGACGACAAGGTCGAGCTCCCCAAGCCCGCCGAGGGCAAGCGGGAGAAGGCCGCCGCCGACGCCGTCGAGTGGAACATCGACCGGATCAAGGCCCCGCAGGTCTGGGACCAGCTCGGGATCCGCGGCGAGGGCATCGTCGTCGCCAACATCGACAGCGGCGTGGACTACACCCATCCGGCCGTGAACAACCAGTACCGCGGCAAGAAGGCGGACGGTTCGTACGACCACGCCTACAACTGGTTCGACCCGGCGGGCGTCTGCTCCACCGCGGCCCCCTGCGACAACAACGACCACGGCACCCACACCATGGGCACCATGGTCGGCGACGACGGCGGCGCCAACAAGATCGGCGTGGCCCCCGGCGCCAAGTGGATCGCGGCCAAGGGCTGCGAGTCCAACTCCTGCTCCGAGGCCTCCCTGCTCGCCTCGGGCCAGTGGATCGTGGCCCCGACCGACCTCAACGGCCAGAACCCCCGGCCCGACCTCGCCCCGCACATCGTCAACAACTCCTGGGGCGGCAGCGGCGGCGACACCTGGTACCAGGAGATCGTCAACACCTGGCGGGCCGCCGGGATCTTCCCGGCCTTCTCCAACGGAAACGCCGGCCCGGGCTGCACCACCAGCGGCTCCCCGGGGGACTACGCGAGCTCCTACAGCTCCGGCGCCTTCGACATCAACAACGCGATCGCCTCCTTCTCCTCGCGCGGCGCGGGCCCCGGCGGCATCATCAAGCCGAACATCGCCGCCCCGGGCGTGAACGTCCGCTCCTCCGTACCCGGCGGCGGGTACGAGGCCTTCTCCGGCACCTCCATGGCCTCCCCGCACACCGCGGCCGCCGTGGCCCTGCTCTGGTCCGCCGCGCCCACCCTCGAAGGTGACGTCGCGCAGACCGAATCGCTCCTGGACGGCACCGCCCAGGACACCGACAGCAGCCAGTGCGGCGGCACGCCCGCCGACAACAACGTCTTCGGCGAGGGCAAGCTCGACGTCCTCGCCGCCGTGAACGCCGCCCCGCGCGGGGCGATCGGCGCCCTCGGCGGCGTCGTCCGCTCCGGTGACCAGCCGCTCGCGGGCGTGAAGATCACCGCTGACGGCCCGATCGACCGCACCGCGACCACGGCCGCCGACGGCAGCTACGCCTTCCCGTCCCTCTCGGTGGGCGACTACACGCTGACCGCCGCCAAGTTCGGCTACGGGCAGCAGACCGCGACGGCCACGGTGACCGAGAACGCCACCGCCACCGGCGACTTCACGCTCACCCAGGCACCCTCCGGCAAGCTCACCGGCACCGTCTCCTCGGCCGCCGGACCCGCCGCCGGCGCCGCCGTCTCCATCGCGGACACCCCGGTGACCGCGACCGCCGACGCGCAGGGCCGCTTCGAGGTCACGCTGCCGCACGGCACGTACGACGTGAACGCCACCCACGCCTCCCGCTGTGTCACCGGCGGTACCGCGAAGGTCACCGTCGCCGGCGACGCCACCGTCGCGGTGAACCTCCCCGAGCGCACCGACGGATACGGCTACGCCTGCGCCACCGCCGGCGACCGCCCGTACACCGAGGGGAGCCGGCAGCTCGCGCTGACCGGTGACAACACCACCGAGCGCGTCGACCTGCCGTTCCCGCTGCCGCTGTACGGCAAGACGTACGGCCAGGCCTGGATCGGCACGAACGGCACGGTCAGCTTCGGCGGCAACAACACCGGTGACATCAACGGGGACATCCCGAGCACGGCCACGCCCAACGCGGCCCTGTACCCCTTCTGGGACGACCTGGTCGTCGGCGCGGCGGGCAGCGGCTCGGGCGTCTTCACCGGCGTCACCGGGACCGCCCCGCACCGCAGTTACGTGATCGAGTGGCGGCAGGTGTCCCACTGGTCCGCGCAGGCCGACAAGTTCTCCTTCTCGGCGGCGATCGGCGAGGACGGCACCGTCTCGTACTCCTACAAGGGGACCGGCGGCACCGGCATCAAGGGCGGCTCCACGGCCACCGTCGGCGTCGAGAACGCCGCCGGCACCGACGCCTTCAAGTACTCCTTCAACACCGCGGTCATCACGGACGGCCTGTCCATCGCCTTCCGGACCACCAAGAGCGGTGTGGTCGCGGGCCGGGTGCTCGACGCCAACGACGGCAACGGCATCGCGGGCGCCACGGTCACCGTCGGCACCGGTGACACGGCGGTGTCGGCGACCACGGCGGCGGACGGCGGATACGTCGTCCAGAGCCCGTCGGGCTCGCTCCCCGTCTCGCTGGCGGCGCCCCGGTACGAGTCCGCCACGGCGACGGTGAGCGTCAAGGCCGCCGACGTCACGGCGGTGACACAGTCCCTGCGCACCGGCAAGGTGACGGCGTCCAAGCCGTCCGTGGAGATCGTGCTCCCGGCCAACCAGAAGCGGACGCGCACGCTGGAGCTGACCAACTTGGGCCTCGGCACCGCGTTCACCGTCTCCGAGGACGCGGCCTGGCTGACGGCCACGCCGGCCGGCGGTGACCTCCCGACGGGCGGGAAGATCCCGCTCACCCTGTCGGTGGACACCACCGGGCTCACCCCGGGGACGGTCCTCGCCGCGGACCTGAAGATCACCTCGGCGAGCGGCCGGACCCCGGTCCTCACCGTCCCCGTCAAGGCTGTCGTCCCGCGCTACCAGGTCTCCCTGGACGCGGGCTCCACCGGCGCGAGCACGGACAGCCTCGGTGACGCCTGGTCCCCGGACCGCAAGTACACGGCCGGCTCGTACGGCTACCAGGGCAACGGCTCGGTGGAGTCCACCACCCGCACCATCGCGGGCACGGACGAGCAGCGGCTCTTCCGCAACGCCCGTGAGGGCATGTACGAGTACCGCTTCGACAACGTGCCGAACGGCACCTACACGGTGGAGCTGGGCTTCGCGGAGCTCTCCTCCACCAAGCCCAACAAGCGCGTCTTCGACGTCCTGGCCGAGGGCACCCAGGTCCTGCCCTCCCTGGACATCTCCCTGGAGGCGGGCACGTACAAGGCCCTGACCCGGCAGTACACGGTCACGGTCACGGACGGGGTGCTCAACATCCGGTTCGTCACGCACAGCGGATTCGGCAAGCCCCTGCTGAACAGCCTGCGCGTGACCGATCGCCCGGACAAGAGCTGACGCCCTGAGGGGCGGGGCGCTCACGGGCGCCCCGCCCCCCTTCGCGTCCCTCGCCCCATTCGGGTGGCGGGGGACGCGAATGCGCCACGACGTGCCGGGAGGCCGGGCCGGGCTGGATAACGTGAGGGACCATGACGCTCCTGAGCGACCAGGCAGACGACATCCGGACTCTCGTCGAGTCCGCCGACCCCGGGGCGGTCTGGGCCGTCGGCGGCGCGGAAGGCGTCCACGCGGGATCGGCCCCCGCGAACGCGGCCCGCGGGAGGAGGGGCGCCGCGATTGCGGGCGCCGGGGACACGGGCTTCGCGAGCACGGGCGGCGGGGACACGGGCGCCGGGGACGTGAGTACGGGGGACGCGGGCTTCGATGTCGGCGGCCTCACCGCCGTCCTCGCGCTGTGGCCGGTCGTGGGGAGCCTCGTCGACGAGGGCGCGATCCACCTGCACACCTCGCTCACCGCCTACGGGGACGCGGCCGCCGCCGGCGCGCCCGCCGGGACCACCGCCCACCACCTGCTCACCCGCCCCGGGGGGACCGCCCTCCTCACCCGCCTCGCCGAACACGTCTGCGGCAGCCCCCTCGCCGACCTCGCGGCCACCCGGGTCTGGCACCCCCTCGGCATGGCCGGGACCCGGTTCGCCGACGGCACCCTGCGCGCGCCCCTCGCCGACCTCGTCCGCTTCCTGCGCCACCTCCTCGCCCCCACCGACACCGGCGGCTCCCCGGAGACCGCCCGCGGCATCACCCGCGCCTGGACCAGCGAGTCCCTCCGCATCCGCACCGGCGAACTCACCCCGGCCCGCGGCCTCCTCTGGCACCCCGCCCCGCACGGCGTCTGGGCCCACCACGCCCCGCAGGACGGCGGCCCCGCGCTGTGGGTCTCCCCGCGCCACGGCCGCTGGGCGGTCCTCCTGCCGTCCGGGGGCCGCAGCCCGCTGCGCACCACTTTCCGCGAGGCCGTCTTCGCCCCAACCCGGCCCAGGTGAAGGCCCGTTGTATGCGATGCTGGGGGCCGCCCCACCAGGAGGTCCCGGCCCCGTGAAGCAGACCCGCCCGAGCGACCGCTACGTGCCCGGGCCGCCGCCCTCCCCGTGGGACGAGATCGCACCCGGCCTGTGGATGGGCGGGCACTACTGGACCGACCCGGCGGGGGAGCTGCGCCCCGCCGTGGTGTCCGACGAGTTCGACCTCGTGATCAGCCTCTTCACCCGCACCGGGCACGGCCCCGGCCCGCGCGCCGAGCACGTCGTGGAGCAGATGCCCGACGCCGAACTCACCGCAGCCCAGCTCCGCACCGTCCAGCGCCTCGCCCGCACCGCCGGACTCGCCCTCGACAGCGGACTCACCACACTGGTCCGCTGCCACTCGGGCTACAACCGGTCCGGCCTCGTCGTCGCCCAGTGCCTCGTCGACCGGGGCCTCGCACCCGCCGAGGCCATCGCGCTCGTACGCCGCCACCGCTCCCCGCAAGCCCTGCACAACGAGACCTTCACCTCGTACCTCACCACCGGACTCGACACCGCCGCCCTGCTCGTCGGGCTGGACCCCCTGGCGTAGTCGGAGCGCGGAGTGCGCGGTCGGGACGTACGGTGATGCCGACGTCACCGACCGTTGTCGGTCCGGCTGCGGAGGTACACGGATGCGTACGGTCCAAGGGGTCGCCCTGGACGGGCTCAAGGCCCGGGTTCGGGCCCTCGCCGAGCGGACCCGGCTGCCGGTGCGGTCCGCTCCCGGCGCCGTCCGGGCGGCCGGTGGATCCGCCCGCCGCCGCACCGAGCGCGTCGGTCGGTCACCCCGCGGCGGGACCCCGCTCGCGGACCGGGGGCCGGCCGGGACGGGGCTCGGCGCGGAAACCGCCGACCGGCGGACATCCGTAAAGGAATCGTCCCGGCATTCGGCCGCCGCCTCCTCATCCGCCACCGCCACCGCCACCCCCACCTCCGCCCCCGTCGCCCTCGGCGTCCTGCGCTCCCTCCTGCACGGCCTCGCCCCCGGCCGCCCCAGTCGGCCGGGCGAGGTGCGCGCCTCCGCCGCCGCGCTGCGCGCCCTGCGCGCCCGGCACGGCGACGCCCCCGCCCTCGTACGCACCCGCTCCGGCCGGACGGTCCTCGTCCTCCTCGACCCGCAGGACCTGCGCCGGTTCTACGAGGAACCCGTCAGCGTCCTCGCGGCCGACCCGCCGGCCAAGTGCCGGGGCCTGGACGCGGCGGAACCCGCCGGCTCCGGTTGCTCGCGGGCCGAACTGCACACGGAACGGCGCCAGGTCAGCGCCGAGGTACTGGCCGCCGACCTGCCCGTGCACCCCTCCTGCGGGGCCTACCTGGCGGCCGTCGCCGACGAGGCCCGGCACCTGACCGCCACCGGCACCCTCGACCTCGTCCGCGCCCGGCACGCCGTGAACCGGGCCGCCCGGCGGATCGTGCTCGGCGACGCGGCCGCCGCCGACGAGGAGCTCGCCGGCTGGCTCGCCCAACTGCGCGCCGAGGGCAAGGGCCTGCGCGGCGGCCGGGTGCGCACCGCCCGCACCACCCGCTCGGTGCGGGACAAGGCGCACGCCCGCATCCAGGAGTACGCCCGCCACGCCGACGGCGGCACCCTCGTCGGGCGGGCCGCCCGCCACGCCGACCCCACGGGCACCTTGGACACGGTCGGCGAGGCCGAGCAGTGGCTGCTGGCGATGGGCGCCGTCCCCGAGACTCTGCTGCGCACCCTGCTGCTGCTCGGCGCGCACCCCGCGGAGCAGGACGCGGCCGCGGCGGAGGCGGCCGCCGAGACCGCCGCCGGCCCGGGCCGGGGCGAACTGCCCCGGCTGCGTGCCTGCGTACGGGAGTCCCTGCGGCTGTACCCGGTGGTGCCCGACCTGATCCGCGTCACCCGGGCCGAGACCGAATGGCGGGGCGTGCGCTACCCGGCCGGCACCTCGGTGCTGCTGCCGGCCGCGTTCCACCAGCGCGACCCCGAACGGGTACCGGCGGCCCACGTGTTCGTGCCGGGCCGCTGGAAGAACCCGCGCGCGGACCAGGACATCCGGATGGCGCCCTTCAGCCATGGCGGCGGCCGCTGCCCGGGCGACCAGCTCGGCCTGATGATCACGGCCGCGCTCTGCGCCGAGGTGCTGCGGGGCCATCGGATCAGGTCCACCCGGCCGGTCCTGGACCCGGTGGGACCGCTGCCCGCGGCGCTCGACCCGCAGGGCATCAGGCTCACGCTCACCCACCGCTGACGGCGGGCGTGCGGCGGCGCCCCCTCCCCGCCCGAACCCGAACGCCACGCCCCGCCTGCGGCCGGTCTCCGACCCCGCCGCCCGCTCCCTGACTGACGCCCCCTCCACGAACCGACCACCCGGTCCCCGACCGCCGCCCGCTCCCTGGCCGACGCCTACTTCTTGAACCTGCCACACGTTCTCGAACCTGCCAGTGGTCCCCGAACCCGCCACCCGGTTCCCGAACCTGCCGTAGCCCGCCGCACGTGCCGAAGCCTGCCGACCCCCACGAGGATCCCATGCCCGACGCCGCGACCTCCGCGTTCACCGACCCGGCCGTCGACCTGCTCGACGCCCCGTGCCGCGCCCTCGCCGAGGCCGCCGATGCGGTAGGCGAGGCCGCCCGCTACGCCTCCGGCCTGGCCCTCGGCGCCCGCCTGCCCGCCGCCGCCCTCGCCCGCGGCGGCAGCGCCCGGCGAGGCTGGCGCACCCTGCTCCGTACGCTGACCGACCCGGCGGGCCTCGGCTGGGCCCCGCGCGGCCGGGGCGTCGCCCGGGCCGGCCGGCTCGCCGGCGTCCTGGTGAGCCGGGAGAGCCTCGCCATCAGCATCGCCGTCTGCGGACTCAAGGCCCGGATCCGGGCGGCGAGCGCGGGCCGTCCCGAACTCCTGGACGATCCCGGCGCGGCGGCGGTCCTACGGGCCGTCGGGGCGGGCCGACAGGCCGAGGCCGTCCGCCTGTTCCGCACGATCCTGCGCGACCAGGGCGCCGAGCACGCCTTCGCCCTGCTGGCCCCGTCCTTCGCCGACATCCTCGCCTGGAAGGCCCTGACCGACGCCAATCCCTTCAACGACCACGCCGGCTGGCAGGTCGCCACCGGCCGGGCCGAGACCGCCAGACCGCTGCTCGGCCTCGGCGCCGCCTTCTGGGCCTTCTGCGACCGCGGCCAGGGCCTGCCCGAACGGCCCTCGGCGGCGCGCGCTCCCGCCCGCCGCCCGGCCAAGCGCCGGGTCGCCGGCCGGCCGCCCCGGCCCGCCCCGCGACCGCCGGCCGGCGACCTGCGGGGCCACGCCGCCGCGCTGCGCACGCACGCGGCCCGGTTGAGCGCGGCCGCGGCCGCGCCGGACTGGCACGGTCCGCAGACCGAGGCCCTGTGCGCCGAGGTCGCGAACCTCGCAACCCGTTGCGAGACGGCGGCGGACGGCCTCGCCCTCGCCGCCGCCCAACTGCAGGGCCGGCTGCCCGTGCGGCTACACCACCAGTGACAGCAGCAGGACGAAGCCCAGGCCCACCACCGAGATGATCGTCTCCATCACCGACCAGGTCTTGAGGGTCTGCCCGACGCTCATCCCGAAGTACTCCTTGACCATCCAGAAGCCGGCGTCGTTGACGTGGCTGAAGAAGAGCGAGCCCGACCCGATGGCGAGGACCAGCAGAGCGGTCTCCGTGGTGGACATGCCGGCCGCGAGCGGGGCCACGAGGCCGGCCGCCGAGATGGTGGCCACCGTCGCCGAACCGGTCGCCAGGCGGATGGCCACGGCGATGAGCCAGGCCAGGAGGAGCGTCGGTATGGCCCAGCCCTTCGACAGGTCCAGGATCATCTGGCCCACGCCCACGTCGATCAGGGTCTGCTTGAAGCCGCCGCCGGCGCCCACGATCAGCAGGATGCCCGCGATCGGGCCCAGGGACTTCTCCACCGTGGCCGACAGCTGCCCCTTGGTGAAGCCGGCCGCCCGGCCGAGGGTGAACATGCCCACCAGCACGGCGGCGAGCAGGGCGATCAGCGGGGAGCCCGCGACGTCGGTCACGCGCTGCACCGGGTTGGCGGGGTCGTTGACCACGATGTCGACCAAGGCCTTGACCAGCATCAGGGCCACCGGCAGCAGCACGGTGAAGACCGTCGCCCCGAACCGCGGGCGGTGCTCCAAGTCGGCCGAGGGGCGCTCCGTGACCATGCGCTCCGGCGCCGGTATGTCCACCCAGCGCGCCGCGTACCGCGAGAACAGCGGTCCGGCGATGATCACGGTCGGGATCGCGACGACGACACCGAGCGCGAGCGTGACCCCCAGGTTCGCGTGCAACGCGTCGATGGCGACGAGCGGCCCGGGGTGCGGCGGTGTCAGCCCGTGCATCACGGAGAGGCCGGCCAGCGCCGGGATGCCGATCCGCATCAGGGAGTAGTTGCCCCGCTTGGCCACCAGCAGGACCACCGGGATCAGCAGCACGATGCCGACCTCGAAGAAGAGCGGCAGCCCGATCACCGAGGCGATCAGCACCATCGCCCAGGGCATGGCCCGGCCCTTGGCCCGGGCGAGGATCGTGTCCACGATCTCGTCCGCGCCGCCCGAGTCGGCCAGCAGCCGGCCGAGGATCGCGCCGAGGGCGATCAGTACGCCGACTCCCGCGACCGTGGCGCCGAGTCCGGCGGTGAAACTGGCGATGGTCTTGGCCAACGGCGCGCCCGCGAACACCCCGAGGGCCAGCGAGCCGACCGTCAGGGCCAGGAAGGCGTGCAGCTTGAGACGGGTGATGAGCAGGACGATGACGGCGATGCCCGCGAGGACGGCGATCCCCAGCTGGGTGTTCCCGGCCGAGGTGATCGGACCGGTGCCGGCCGCCGCCAGAGTCTCGACGCTGAGACTGGTCACGGTGACGTTGCTTCCTTAGTTCCGGAGGGAGTGGTTCGAGGACGTGCGATGTCCGCCGGTGCCGTGTCCGTACGTGCCGTGTCCGTCCGTGCCGTCTTCGGCCGGGCCGTGTCCGTCCGGGTCCAGGCGGCGCAGGGCGGCCAGGGCACGTTCGGTGATCTCTTCGGGGGACCCGGACACCTCGACGACGACACCGAGCTCGTCCTCCTGGAGCGGCTCCAGGGTGGCGAACTGCGAGTCCAAGAGGGTGGTGGGCATGAAGTGGCCCTTGCGGGCCGCCATCCGCTCCTCGATCAGCGGACGCTCACCGGTGAGGTGGACGAAGACCGCTCCGGGGGCCGCGGCCCGCAGCCGGTCGCGGTAGGCGCGCTTCAGGGAGGAGGCGGCGACCACCCCGCCCCGCAGCCCGGCGCAGTCACGGATCCACTGGCCGATGGCGTCGAGCCACGGCCACCGGTCCGCGTCGTCCAGGGGGGTGCCGGCCGACATCTTGGCGACGTTGGCCGCGGGGTGGAACGCGTCGCCCTCCGCGTACGGAAGGCCGAGCGCCGTCGCGAGCAGCCGGCCCACGGTCGTCTTGCCCGTGCCGGCCACGCCCATCACCACAATGACGCGCTGGGTGCTCACGCCTACCTCGCTGTCCTCGTCGACATCGGTTCGTGCGGCACCACTGAAGCGCATTAAGTACTACTTATTCAAGGGTTGAGTGGCATACATCGCATCTTTGGCCCAAGGGGGAGTGACCGTACGCTTACGCCATGACCACCGAAGGCAGTCCTGGGCAGGGGCTCCACTCCCACGTGCTGGACACCCTCGGGCTCGCGATCACGGCGGGGGAGTACCCGCCGGGCAGCGTCCTGCGCACGGACGAGATCGCCCAACGCTTCGACGCCTCCCGCACGGTGGTACGGGAGGTCGTCCGCGTCCTGGAGTCCATGCACCTGGTCGAGTCCCGCCGCCGGGTCGGCGTGACGGTCCGCCCCACCGACGAGTGGAACGTCTACGACCCGCGCGTGATCCGCTGGCGACTGGCGGGCGCCGACCGGCCCCGGCAGCTGCGGTCCCTCACCGTGCTGCGCTCCGCGATCGAGCCGGTCGCGGCCGGGCTCGCCGCGACCCTGGCCACCCCCGAGCAGTGCGCCGAACTGACCGAGGCGGCCCTCGGGATGGTCCGCACCTCGCGCGGCCACCAGCTCGACGGCTACCTGCACCACGACATCGCCTTCCACCGCGTCGTGCTGAACGCCTCCGGCAACGAGATGTTCGCCCGGCTCGGGGACGTGGTCGCGGAGGTCCTCACCGGACGCACCGAACACGCGGTGATGTTCCACGACCCCGACCCGGCGGCCGTCACCCTCCACGTCCAGGTGGCCGAGGCGGTACGGGAGGGAGACGCGGCCCGCGCCGAGGCGCTGACCCGGCAGATCGCGATGGGCGCGCTGGAGGAGCTGGACGTACTGGCCCCGTAGAGGGTGCCTCTCGGACGTGGCGGTGGCCGTGCCCGCGCAGCTTCGACCGCGCGGGCCACGAGCAGCGCGGTGCTGCGGAGGGGCGCCGCTACTCGGCTACTCGGCGCCGAGTCGCCCGCCGATCCACTCCAGGGCCGGCGGGATCTCACGGTTCCAGGTGTTGAAGCTGTGTCCTCCGCGGTCGAGCGTGATCGACGAGACGCGGGCCGGGTCCTTCACCGCCTTGATGAACTGCTGGGTCGGCTTGTAGTTCTCCTCGCCCTGCAGCGAGGTCGTCACGAGGAACGAGGACGCGCCCTGCGGCCGGTTGGCGAGATGCCACAGCAGGTCGGATCGTTTCTCCTCGTCCTTGTCACCGTGGAAGAGATCGCCGGAGTACTGGTCGACCTCCGGCTTGTAGTCCGCCGAGAGGCCAACCCCGGCCGCGTAGGTCTCCGGATGCTGCACCGTCATCTTCAGGGCGCAGTAGCCGCCGGTGGAATCGCCGATGATGCCCCAGTTCCGCGCCGAGCCGCCGATGCGGTACGAGCTCGACACGGCCTTGGTGAGGTCCGTACCGAAGAAGGTCTCGCTCTGGGGGCCGCCGCCGCGGACGTCGACGCACTGGGTGTTCTCGGCCGAGACCGTGGGCCGCATCATCACCAGGATCATCGGCGGCGCCTTCTTCTCCTTGGCCAGCGTCCAAGCCGTCTTCGGATAGCGCAGCCCCTTCAGCAGGTTCTCCGCCGTGCCCGGATAACCCGTCAGGACGACGGCCGCGGGGAACTTCCGCTGCTCGTTGCCCTTCTGGAAGTACTCCGGCGGCAGGTACACGTAGGCCTGGGCGGCCCTCCCGGAGCGCTCGCCGTGCAGGTTCACCTTCTCGATCACACCGCTCACCAGTGGATTCCCGCCACCGGGCACGCCCGGAGCCTGACGCCCCAGCACCTCCACGGCCACCCCGGGGCGCACCGCCTCCTGACGCGCCCGCCCCGCCAGGTCCGCCCAGGAACCGTAGATCAGGAGGCTGCGGTTGGCCGCGAGCGCGACCGACGCGAACAGGAACACCTGCACGAGGACGAGCAGTCCCGCGCGCCCCGCCACCCGTGAACGGCTCCCGCGGGCCAGCCGGGGCCAGAGCCACACCGTGGCCGCGAAGGTCAATGCCGTGCAGAGCACGACACTCAGCAGGAGCGCACTACTTGTCAGACCCATGGATCAGCGGAGCCCTCTACGACGTCTCGATCCGGACGCGGCGGTCCAGAGCACCGCCAACCGGTGCGCACCAGGCTAGAGAGGCATCGGGGCCGAAGCGTTCCACTGAGCGGCGGCGAAGTCCGCGGGCGGAGCCCGCAGTCGGAGCCCGCAGTCCGGTCCCGCGGTCGGAGCCCGCGGTCGGGAGTCAGCCGCAGCCACATCCACCGCAGCCGCCGCCGCAGCCCCCACTACAGCCTCCGCCGCAGCCGCCCGAGGCGGAGTCCGAGTTCTTCGACCCCGCTCGTTCTCGTTCCCGTTCCTGCTCCCGTTCCCGCCTCCTCTCCTCGGCCAGGCGTGCCGCTTCCCGGACGGCCTCGCGGTGGGAGCGCCGGGCCGGCTTCCAGCCGCGCAGTCCGTGCCGGCGACGTGGGAGCAGTGGGGCGGCGGTGACGTACGAGACGAGGCGGGTGCCGCCTTCGTAGACGGCGCTCTCCAGGATGACCTCGGCCCCCTCGTACGGGACTCCGTAGAGGACCGCTTCGAAAGGTTCCGCGTGGGCGTCGACGTCGTGGTGGGCGGTGCGCAGGGTCCGTTCTGAGCCGGAGAGGAGGGTCCGCCGTCCGGCGACGACGTCCCGGGCCCGCGCCCGGTGGGCGATCAGGGGAGGTCCGGCCGGGGTTTCGGCGTCCGGGTGGAGCCAGTGGAGTCCGGACCGGGAGATCCGTACGCCGACCAGGAGCGCGGGCTGCGGCCGACCGTCCAGCCGGCGCGCGGCCAGGCGGCGGCCCAGGCCGCGGCCGAGCACGGTCGTGCCGGGAACCAGGAGCACGAGGGCGAGCGCCTGTAGGCCCCGGGGATCGTACGGGTGCGCGCTGCCCGAGGCCCGCACGTCGACGAGGCCGCCGACGGCGAGGGCCACGGCGGCCCCGAGGCAGCACGCGGAGCCGACGGCGATCCCCGTCAGTCCGCGGCGCCGGTGTGCGGCGGGCAGCGGGTCCGGCAGCGGGAAACGGGCGGGTCCGGCTGCGGCGAGGGCGAGTTCGCGCTGGCGTCGGCGGGCGCGGAGGCGGACCAGCGCCCCCGTGAACGCCCAGGCGGCCAGCGCCAGGACCAGGCCGTGGCCGACCGCGCCCGCCGCGTGGTCGGCGGCGGGCAGCGCGCGTGCGGCGTCCACCGTGAGGACGGGTGAGGCCAGCAGGGTGGCCACGGGCAAGGAGCGGAACCAGAACGGCAGGGCGATCAGCAGGACACCCATGGCGTAGCCCCGCCAGCCCGCTCCGTGCACGGGCTCCGCGGCGAGCGCCGTCAGCCCGATCGAGAGGACGACCAGGCCGCCGAGGAGCCGGCTGCCGGCGACGGGGGCGAACGCCGCCGGGACGCGGGCGCGGAGCCAGCGCCGGGCGTCGTCCACGCCCCACGTCATGACCCCGCCCTCCGGTATCGCGGCGGTCGGCACGTGCTTGACGTAGTCGGTCACGGCGCCAGTATGGGAGCGCCGTGCCGCGGCCCAGAAGGGGCGGCCGCGGCACGGAATCGCTACGGCCGCTTCCCGGCCGGCGTCGAGCCCGGGGTGGGGCCCGGGCCGCGGTCAGGCGTCGAGCGCGGCGAGTTCCAGCTCGTCGAGACGCTCCGGCTCCGCGACGACGTCGATCTCGGTGATCAGGCCGTCCTCGACGGTGAAGCGGAGCACCAGGACGAGTCGTCCCAGCGGGGCCATCGCCAGGCCGACCACACCACCGACAAGGGCGGGTTGCGTGTGCTGCGCGCGCTGCATGGCGGCCATCGCGCCGGTGGCGACGGTGACGGCGCCGGTGAAGGAGAGGGGGGCTGGGGTGGGGCCGACGGCCTTGTCGGCACGGAGCACCACGTCGGGATGGAGCAGCGAGACCAGCGCGTCGAAATCGCCGCCGCGGGTGGCGGCCAGGAAGGCGTCCACGACACGGCGCTGGCGGCTGAGATCGGCCTCGGACACCAGCGGGACCCCCCTGACCCGGCGGCGGGCGCGACTGGCGAGCTGGCGGGTCGCCGCCGGGGTCTTCTCGATCAGCGGGGCGATCTCGTCGAAGGGCACGGCGAACAGGTCGTGCAGCACGAACGCCAGCCGCTCGGCCGGCGCGAGGGTGTCGAGCACCACCAGCAGGGCCAGCCCGACCGAGTCGGCGAGTACGGCCTCCTGCTCGGGGTCGACCGCGTCCTCACGGCCGACGACGGGATCGGCGGGGAAGGCCCCGATGGAGTCCTCGCGCCGGGACTCCCGGGAGCGCAGCATGTTCAGGCACACGCGGGACACGACCGTGGTCAGCCAGCCGCCGAGGTTCTCGACCTCCCTGACGTCGGACCGGTCGAGGCGCAGCCATGCCTCCTGCACGGCGTCCTCGGCCTCCGCGAGCGAACCGAGCATCCGGTAGGACACCGCTCTCAGATGAGATCGGTGCTCTTCGAACTGCTCGGTCAAGCCGGAACGGTCGTCCACGGGGTCACCTTCTTCCTCACGGCCCTCACAGCGGTCCCCAAAATAGATCATGAGGAAATCACCGGGTTGAGGGGGGAGTTGGGGTGGGGGGCGAGGCCGGCCGCCGCTGCCGGACGACTGCTGGATAATGGTGCCGAACAGCAGAAGCACCGGAGACGCCGGGGACACGTGGTGGTCCGGCAGGAGAGGGAGCCCCCGATGGAAGCGCAGCACTTCGAGCGGATCACCGCGTTCATCGAGGCACGGCTGACCCCGCTCTTCGACGCCGAGACGGGCAGCGAGTACGGCTTCGGCATGGACGACACCTCCCGCGCGCTGCGCGCGCTGCGCAACTCCGTCCTGGAGGCGTCCGCCGTCAAGGGCCTCATCGAGCAGCGCGACACGGCCGAGCCGGCCACCCGCCGCGTCATCGACCAGTCGGTCGAGCACAACTGGGACGTGCTGCGCGGCATCGCCCGCCAGTGGGAGGACCACGCCGACTTCCGCCACGAGTTCAAGCACCACGCGTGGGAGCTGGACCACCACCACGCCGCCGCGGAGGCCTGAGCCGGCTCCCCGGGCAACGCCCGGCCCGCCCCTTTCGGGTCTTTCGGATCTTGGCCGGTCAGGCAGGGACATGTCTGACGGATCGTCATGAAGCGTGCCGGCTGGGGCGTGCGGGGCGGTAGCGGCGGCCCTTGCGGTGCCCGTCGTCTCCGCCCTTCCCCATCTGCCCGAACCGGTGGACGGCCGCCCCCCGACGGCAGAAGATGAGCGCGGTCCGCACTCAGCGGCCGTGAGGGGAGCGCCATGACAACGTCTCCAGTCGCCGGCAGGCCCGCGCCGCCGCCGAGCAGCGCCCGCGAGGTCCCGGACAAGGCCAAGTGGGCCGTCAAGCCGCTGAACGACGGCAAGCAGGGCTACGCGTTACCCGCCGAGTGGAAGACCGGCGCCCTGCACCACAAGATCTCCAAGGAGCGCCTCAGCTCGATCGCCGAACAGGTCACCCCCGCCTGGAACTCGCAGAACTCGAAGCTCCAAGGGGCGGCGCAGGCGTTCTGGAGCCTGTGCTGGGCCTTGGCCGGGAAGGACGTCGGCGAGGCCGTGGCCATGGCGGGGCCCGGTGGCAGCCCCAACCCCCACCGCCTGCTGTGGAACCTCCCGCTGATGGTGTCGCTGGGCCCGCAGAGCCCCGCCAACGACCCGGGCATGAACTTCGACCCCGACACCGAGCCGGTGCCGGGCGCGGCCGGTACCCGTCGGCTGGACGCCGTGTCGCTCGCGCTCAAGGATCTGGAGACCGCCTGGCTGGCCGCCGCCGACGCGGACGGCGGGCGCGGCGTGTACGACGCCGCCCTGTGGACCACCCTGCACCGGCACCTGCTGGCCGCGCACACCGCGGCCGAACGGGTCGACCGCGACGGGCGGGTGCTGTACCCGCCGCTGCGCGAGCAGTGGGTGTACGACTCCAAGACCAAGCAGAACCTGCGCAAGGGGATGACGCCGTTCCCCACGGTCGAGGAGGGCCGGCGCCTGTTCGCCGCGGCGCGCGCGAACGTGCCGTCGATAGCGGCCTACGCCGATTCGGCGACGGCGGCCGCGACAGCCACCGTACGCGCCACCGTGGGGGAACGGCAGGTCACCCTGAGGCTGACGGCGGCCGAGCAGAACGTGCACCACGTGTGCGTCCGCCACACGCTCACCTTCTTCGACTTCACGGACGCGTCCCGGCCGCGGCCCATCAACACCTTCTGGCCCGACGTACGCACCTTCGCCCAGGCCACGGCCCTCACCGCGGGCCTGCTGCCGGGCATCGGCCGCAACGCTCTGCGCGAGCTGGACCGCTCCCTGGGCAACGTGGCCAAGACGGCCGACTGGCTCGACGAGGTCCTGGAGATCTCCAACGCGGACATCGACGGCCGGCTCGTCTTCTACCACGTTCAGTTCACCGACATCGGCGGCACGGACGCCGCTCCCGTCGTCGAGGCCGTCATCGAGTCGTTCGCCCCGGACGGCTCCGACGGCCCGGGCTTCACCCGCGGCGACCTGGACCTCATCGCCGCACACCTGTGACACGCCGTCTTGTCTCCTCCTGGGCTGCCCCTCGGTGCCAGTGGAGTTCCGCCACCGCCTCCGAGGCCTCCCGCCGGACCTCGGAGTGGGGGTGGTGAACGCCAGGACGTAGGCGACGAGCAGGGGTTCGAAGTGCGTGGAGGCCGTGCAGACCGCGTGCAGCGCGGACTCCCGCACTTCGTAGCTCTCGCCGGAGACCGCGACGGCTCGCTCGAGTCGTTCTGCGCCAGACGGCCCGTCTCCAGGACGTCGCTGACGGCATCGAGCCACAGGTCCCGGCTGAAGCCTGACCAGCACACTCTCCCCCAGCCGAGCGCGGGCCCGCCCCAACGACAGGACGAATACGCGACCAGCCGAGCCGGCAGGAGACGATGGCGCAGCTCGACTCGGTCGTGCTTGGCTATCGCCGCGTCCACCAACCCGGCGGTGAACACCGTCGGTGAGGGTTCGCGGAGCCGGATGTCCGCATGGGGCGGTCGATCTGTACGGTGATCGGGCCGGGGTGGACAGCACGAGGTGGGGAGAGTTGGGGCGTTGACGGATCAGCAGACGGATGTGTGCAGGAACTGCGGGGAGCCGGTCGTCAAGAGCGACGGGCGCTGGTCACACGGCAGCCCCGGCCCCGGATTCGGCTTCGGCGGCGGTTGGGGGCACGTGGGCTGCAGCGCCTACAGCTACACCCTGCGGGGCGAGTGGGACAGCCGCCTGACGAAGGCGGAGAAGGCCCGCCCCCGCACCAGGGGCCAGCTCGCGGGCACGGAGGAGTTCCCCGCCTGGCCCGGGCTGCGGCAGCAGCGGGCCGAGGGCGAGCGCAAGGAGAAGGAAGCCGCTGCCCTCGCGGCCACCCGGTTCTCACCGCAGCTGGCCAAGGCCGTTGAGGCCGCCGAAGCGGTGGTGGCGGAACCGGGGAGCGTCACCTTCCGGACCCTGGAGCGTCGACGTCAGGCCGTGATCCTCGCCATGGAGCAGCAGGCTCGACGAAGCGCGGCCGAACAGGGCCACGCGGAAGCCGGCAGCGTCACCGCCGAGAGCGAACTGCGTCGGCTCCTGCAACTGACCCAGGAGCTCTTGCGCTCCCTTCGCGCGGCAGAAGAACTGTCCTGCTACCGGCGGAAGCGTTCAAAGCGGCGGCGGCCCGCTACAGCGCACGGGTCGATCAGCTCGCCACGGAGCGCTACGCCTCGCTGCCCCGGGACGGAGACGGCGCCTTCACCGAGCGCCGCGTACTCCAGGCTGCGCGCCGCCGCGCCGGACGTCGGTAGGGGGTCAGCGGGGTTCGGCTTCTGCCTGCAGCGTGCGGGCTCGTGCGGCCGGGTCGTAGTTCGGTCCGACCCCTTCGATGAGCAGCAGGTCGCCTTCGATGTGGTCGCTACGCAGGCGCAGGATGGCCCGGTAGGCCGGGGAGTCGTACCAGGCGCGGGCTTCGGCCAGGCCGGGGAACTCGATCAGCACCATGCTGCCGGGCCACGTGCCCTCCACGACTTCGGCCGGCGGGCCGTGGATGACGAAGCGGCCCGCAAAGGGGTCGAGGGTCGCCTGGATGCGCTGCAGGTACTCGATGACGTCGGAGTGGTCGCGGCGGCTGCGGAGATGGGCGAAGCCGTAAGCGGGCATCACGGGCTCCTTCGTTGCGGGGATGGGGGTGGCTGATGACCGCGAACGTAGCCGAGGGCGTCGGACGGTGCGATTACCCCGGAGGTAATCGACGCGACCGCACCGTCCGTGGCTTCGGGCACCGCGGGCCCCTACCCGGTAGGCAGGGACCCGCGGTGAAACGGGACGAGGGGAGAGCCGGGACCCGTCCACGGCGGGCGGCATCCCGGAAGACCTCGCCTACCGCCTACCGCCTACCGCCCACCGCCTACCGCCGGCTGTCGGCCCGGCGGCGGCCCGGCCTCACTTCAGGTGGCGGTCGAAGAAGCGGACCCCGTCTTCCACTTCGAACCACGGGGTGCCGGTGTGCCCGCCCGTATTGGCGTGCAGCGTCTTCTCCTTGGTGCCGAAGGCGTCGAACAGGTCCAGGGCCCGCTGCCGGGGGTTCCCTTCGTCGTCCCACTGCAGCAGGAACAGCAGCGGTACGGTGACCTGCCGGGCCTCCTCGCGTTGGGCGCGGGGCACGTAACCCCCGGCGAAGAGGCCGGCGGCGGCGATGCGCGGCTCGACCGCCGCGAGGTGGATGCCGACGGCGGTCCACCCCGAGTACCCGACCGGGCCGTCGATCTCAGGCAGCGCGAGGAGGGCGTCCAGGGTGGTCCGCCATTCCGGTACGGCCTTCTCGACCAGCGGGCCGATGAAGGACTCGAAGATCTCGTCGACGGGCTCGCCGGCCTGCACCGCCCGGCGGAGGTCCGCGCGGGCCTGCTCGTCGGCGGCGGAACGGGGCCGGTCCCCGCAGCCGGGGGCGTCGATGGCGGCCACCGCGTAGCCGTTCGCCGCGGTGTGCCGAGCCCGGGCCACCAGCCGGTCTGCCGACTTGGGCAGGCCGTTGTTGTGGGCCATCAGGACCAGCGGGGCCGGTGCGTCGGCTTCCGGCGTCCACAGGGTGCCGGGGATCTCGCCGAGGGTGAATTCGCGTACGCGGACGCCGTCGTCGAGGCGTTCCTCGGAAGTGAAGCGCATGGTCGTGCCTTTCGGGAGTGCACTGAAAAACGGCGCTCCCGGACGACCTGTCTAGCGTCCGACCGTGACCCCGGAGGGGAGCACCCATGTCGATACTGCGTTCACGGGTACCACCTCCTCGTTCTTTCGCACGGCCTCCGGAAACGTAGCAGCCGCCGCCGGAGCCCACCAAACGCTTTTTTGGCGCGGGCGCGCCCTCGTGGCCGCCGGTCACCGGGGTGCGCGACGCAGGTGTCAAGGAATTCTTGACAAGTAGCCCGCGTCAAGGTTTCCTTGACGCATGTTGATCTTGAGATGGGCGAGGGTCCGGCACCGCAACCGCTTCCCGGCCACCACGTCGATGGCCGCCGTACTGCCGCTCGCCGTGACCCTGCCCGCCCTGACGGCGATGGTCGGCGGCCGCCTCGGCACCTTCGTCACCATCGCCCTGATCGTCGGGAGCCTCGTACTCATCGCTGGCACGGCCGCCCTGACCGCCCGGGCGGCCCGCGACAGCGCCGAGCAGGCACGCCGCGACGAGGCGGTCCTCGACGCCCTGGAACCCCTCGCCGGGCTGCACCGATGAGCGACCAGCCACTCCTGGACCCGGCGGAGACGGACCGGATCCGGGAAGGGATCGCCGCAGCCGTCCTCGGCGCCCCCGACGGACTGGCCGACTCGCTCGAACACGACGCCCACGGGTACCTGCGCCTGCTGGACGCCTCGCGCGTCGGCGCCGAGGAGGCCGGCCGCCTGCTGCGCGAGGCCGTCCAGGGAGCCAGGTCCGCCGGCCACAGCTGGGACGCGGTGGGCCGCGTCCTGGGCGTGAGCCGTCAGGCCGCCCAGCAGCGTTTCGCGGGCAAGACCGCGGGGGCGGCGCCGTCGGCACCGCTCGCCGAGGGCCCGAACGCCCCGAAGCGCCGCACCCTCAGCGGACTGACCGCGTTCGACGAGATGGCCGCCCTGGAGGAGGCCGGCCGCGACGGCTGGCACATGGTCGGCTACGGCCCCTTCTTCCACGAGGTGGAGGAGTCCGGCCACCCCTGGGAACACTGCCGGGTCACCCTCCCCTCCGGTGCGCGCCACCGGCGACTGGAAGCCGAAGGATGGATTCCGGTCGGCGCGGGATGGTTCCCCTGGCGGTACTACAAACGGCCCGTCACCCCAGCCAGTTGAAACCGGTGACACACGCCGCTACCGGACCGACCACCCCTCCTCTCACCGCGGCGTCGCCGGAGCTCAGGCCGCAGGAGGCGTCGGTGCGCCGGCCACCGGCGACGTCGATTTCCACAACGGAGCCTCGGCGCGGCCCGACCTCGCCCGCGGGGGAGGACCGCTCGGTAGCGCGGACATCGCCGGCGGGGGAGGGCCGCTCGGCTGCGCGGACCCGTTGCCGCCTGAAAACCGGGACACCCAGCAGCAGGAAGCCGATGGCCGCCGCCGTGAGATGGCCGACGGTGGTGAAGTCCGGCAGCGGCCCTGACCATTCGGCACCGCCCACCGGCCACGCGAGGACGAACACGGCCCACGGCAGCCGGCCCCGGCGCGGCAGGGCGAGCGTCCCGATCGCCAGCACGGTCTGGGCGCCGTAACTGACCCCGTAGTCCAAGGACTGCCGCACGGCCGCCGGATACCAGCCGTGCCGCAGCGCCACCGTGATGACGACCGCGGTGAGCAGCGTGGCCGCGACGTGTCCGCCGAGGAAAACGGCCACGGCGCGTCGCTTTCCCCACCGGTGCTCCGCCCAGGCCAGGAAGCAGCAGACACCGAGACCCAGGGTGATGAAGGTACCCACGAAGTCGGTCGATGTGACGTCCGTGAGCGTGCCGTCGAAGAACAGCGCGCTGCCGAGCAGCGCGGACACCGGATGGTCCCGCAGGTTGTCCACATTGGTGCTGAGGTAGCCCAGCACCTCGGCCGCCCGGTCGGCGGACAGCCCGTACCCGACCCAGGCGTGGCCGGCGAGGAGCAGGCAGACGTAGGCAAGGGTCAGCGGCGCGCGACGCGGGTACCCCCGCACGGCGCGCAGCATCCAGCCCCAGGGAGCCCACGGTGACGGAGAGTTCATACCGTGGGATTCTCCCGGTCGACCCGACGGCGGGGACCGGCGGGTATCGGCAGCCGTCCTCAGTACAGCGGGCCGGAGGGAAACCCGTGATCCGGCGGGAACGGATCGGGCAGGACGGGAGCCGGCCGGGCCGCGGCCGCCTGCGCCTGCCCGACGGCCAGGCGCGCGGGCCATTCGGCCGCCCACATGATCGCGGCGGCTCCCGCCAACTGCCAGAAGCCGTCGACGTGCAGACGTGGGTCCACGAACGCCAAGGCCGCGCAGATCAGCCACAACACCAGGCAGTGGTAGGCGACGAGGACGATCGAGGCGATGCCCGGTACGGGCAGGGACAGCGTGATGCGCGGCAGCATGAAGAGGGACGCCACCGCACACAGCGCGAGCGCCTGCCGCCACCCCGGCGCGGAGTCGAGCCGTACGCCGTCCAGCACGAGCCAGGCGAGCGCGAGCCCGGCGGCATTGAGCAGTACGGCCGCCGTCGAGCGCGCCGCCGCCCCGCCGCCGCGGCGGCGGAACACGGCGAAGAAGGTCCCGACGGTGGTGGCAACGGCCGCCACCAGCAGCCCCGAGACGAAGACCGGCCCCAGCCCCGTCAGGCGCGCCGACAGACCCGCGGCGCCACAGATCCGTACGCCGGCCCAGAGGGCGAGCGGATACACGGTGACGAGGACCAGCAGGTTGACCAGCGTCTGCAGCACGCTGAGGAACATCAGACGACGCACCGGGGCGAAGAACTCCCGGTCCGAGGCCCAGAGGTCGGGCTCCTGCGCGAGCAACCCTTGGGCCCGCCGCAGGGACGGCCGCATCAGGAGGGTCGTCAGGCTCGACACCGCCCATGCGCCCGCGCTCACGAAGGCGGCGATCACCCCCACCACGAGCGCCTGCCGGCCCGCCGAACCGATCAGCCGGAAGTCGACGACCAGCAGCGCGGCCACCGCCACACCGGCAGCCACCGAAGCCAGTCGCAGCACCACGCCGGCGCCCCTTCCCGTACGCCCGCGCCCGCGCCCGCCGGTGACCGTCATCAGCTCGCCCCCTCTAGAGTCGCGCCCCCGACAGAAGGCATGCCCGGTGGTCCGTCAAGGAAATCGGGCGGCACCCGAGCGGCCCGGCGGAAACGCCACGCCTTCTTCCCCCCTCGTGCAACCAGTGCGCCCCGACGATGACGTCCGGGCGTCGCCGCTGCGACCTGGGCGCCCCGACGAGACCGCGACGGACGTGGATCCCGCATCGGCAACGGCGCTAAACCACCGCCGGGTTATGCCCCAAAGGTGACTGTCTGCAGCCTGCACGGATCGGATAGCAATGACGAGGTGCCTGGCACGGCCCGCCGACCGTCGGCGGCGATCCCAGTGCGCCGAGGAAGGAACGTCCCGTGATCCGCCCCCGTTTCGCCGCCGCTCTGTCCACCCTGGCCGTCACCGCCCTCGCGATCACCGCGAGCCCCGCCGCGGCGGCCCCCGGAGACACGCTCACCAGCTGCTCCAGCACGCTCACCCCCGACGGCTGGGTGGACATCCAGTGGTGGAACAGCGGCGGGTGCGGCTCCGGCTTCACGCCCAACACCAAGCAGATCAAGGACCTCAGGGGCTACCCGGTCGGCACCCAGGTCAACGCCTGCGCATCCACCTGGCCGCCCGCCGGCTGGACCATCACCAGCTCCTACTACTCCAGCGCCTGCCGCTACTCCGCCGTCCCCAGCTTCAACCCCAACACCTGGACCCTGAAGCGCACTTCCTAACCCCGCCAGCGCTCGCGGCCGAGGTGGATCAGGCGGAGCTGGTCGCGGGCCGTCGCGAGGACCGGGGACCAGTCCTCGCCGCGCAGGGAGGCGGCCAGACACGCGGAGGCCGTCATGAACATGTGGTCGACCAGGAGCCGGGACAGCATCGTCACGTCGGCGGCCCCCCAGCCCGCGCTGAGGGGCTCGGCCGCGAGGACCGCGCCGATCTCCGCCGCGAAGGCGTCGAGTTGTCCGGCGATGGCCTCGCGCACCGCCGCGACTCCGCCGTGCCGCTCCCGGACCAGGAAACGGACGTGCGCCGGACGGCTGCGGACGAGTTCGGCGACCAACCGCACCGCACCATCGGAGCGCCGACCTGCATCACCGCTCGACGCGAGGACGTCCCGTACGGTTGCGTGCAGGCTGGCCAGGGCCTCCTCGACGAGTACGGTCCCCAGCTCGTCCATGCCGCGGAAGTGCCGGTAGAAGGCGGTGGGAGTGACCCCGGCGTGCCGGGCGACCTCCCTGAGACCGAGAGTCCCGAGGCTCCGCTCCTCCAACTGGCCCAGGGCCGCATCGAGCAGCGCCCGCCGGGTACGGCGGCGCTGCGCCTCGCGGACACCGGTGTTCGCACTCATACAAGGCAGTCAACCGCGTCACACTCGCCGACCGCCAGCATGAGACGAACCGGACCGGGTATTCGGTGAACAACTGTTACCTGAAAGTAGGAGGAACTCCCGTGCTCTTCCTCGTAGGTGCACTCCTCGTCCTGGGCGTCATCCTCGGCGCCGTGGCCCATGTGCCGGTGCCGGTCAGCGTGGCCGTCGGCCTCGCGATCGCACTCTGGCTCGCCCTCTTCGCCGCACGCGAGCGCCTCTCCGGCCGCCGCGGCGGGCGCCCCGACCACCACCAGGGAGGTCTGCGATGAACCCGCCCACCGACCTCAAGACCCCGGCCGACGCCCGGCCTCCCACCCGAGGCCGCTACCGCGACGCCGACCCGATGGCCGTCACCTCGTTCGTCCTCGGCCTCGTCGGGCTCCTGCTGATGAACCTGCTCCTCGGCCCGATCGCCATCGCCCTCGGCTCCCTCGCCCTGTGGCGGCAGACCAGCAGGCCGGGCCGCGCCCGCCTGGGCATCGCCCTGGGCGTGGCCGACCTCGTGGTCCTCGCCTGCCTCGTGACCGCCGACGACACGTGGTCGTGGAGCCTGACCTGAGCCGAACCGACCACCCGAGCCGCGGCGGGTGGCCGTACGGTCGCACAGGTGCGGAGGCCTACTCGGGCGGCTCGCACCGCCCGAGAGGCGTCACCGTCCCATGCCTGGCCGGTGCTCGAAGGTATCCATGACCAGCCACTCGTCCAGCTCGGGGTCGTAGAGCTTCTGGTGCGCGTGCACCTTCTGTCCGTGACTGCTCCCTGAACGGAGGCAGGTCATTGGGCAGGCTCGGATCCTCGAAGTCGTCGGCCAGATCCCGGGTCATGCCGATCCGGCACATCACTGCCTGGGAACGAAGGTTGTGGACGGTCGTCGACGCCACCCCTTTCGGCAGCCCGAGGGCCTCGTAGCCGAAAGCCACCTGCCAGACCCCCTGCGCGGATCCTCACGGCCTACACCACCCGGCGGGACACCATCGGGCTCCGTCAGCAGTCGTTGCCATAGCCTCCGTTCCATCGCCCCGCCATCGTCGTCGTCCTCGTACCAGCCGTTGTGGTAGCCGCCGATGCTGTACCAGCCGCTCCCCAGCAGTGGGTTTGTGCCGCCATCGGGGTGACTTTCCGGGATGGGGCCCATCCGCCCGCGCGTGGATGCCGAAGAAGGCGCGATCCCGCTCAACACTCTGAGCGGGAGCCACCACTCTCACGCCTCCGGGGGAGCACCATGCGTACGCGCACCACCGTCATCGCCGTCTCCGTGGCCCTGGCCGCGGCCCTGTGCGCGCCCGCCCTGGCATCGGCCGAGGACAGCGGCCCTGGCGACATGGACCGCCGGGGGCACACGTCGCTGACGGCCATCGGGCTGACCGTCGACCAGCGGCTGGTCGAGTTCAGCGTCGACAAGCCGGCCAAGACCATGTCGCTGGGCAAGGTGTCCGGCCTGAGGGGCGACACCAGGCTCGTCGGCATCGACTTCCGCCCCCAGGACGAGAAGCTCTACGGCGTCGGCGACAAGGGCGGCATCTACACCCTCGACCCCGGCAACGCCGCGGCCATGAAGGTCTCCCAGCTCACCGTCGCCTTCTCCGGTGCCCAGTTCGGAGTCGACTTCAACCCGGCCGCCAATCGGCTGCGCGTGATCAGCCACACCGGGCAGAACCTGCGCCACAACATCGACGACGCGGCGGCGCCGCTGGGTACCACCGTCGACGGCATGCTCACCAACCCCACCACCCCGCTCTCCACCGCCGTAGGCGTCACCGGCGCCGCGTACACCAACAACGACCTGAACGCCGCCACCGCTACCACCCTGTTCGATATCGACACCAGGGCCGACCGGATTTCCCTGCAGTCCCCGGCCAACGCCGGAACCCTGGCTCCGACCGGGAACCTCGGCGTCGACGCGGGCCCGGAAGCCGGCTTCGATATCTACTTCGACGCCAAGCACGGCACCAACCACGGCTTCGCCGCTCTGACCTCCGCGGGCAGCGCACACCTCTACGAAATCAACGTCCTGACCGGCGCTGCCCGCGATCTCGGCGCCTTCCCCAACAAGCAGCAGGTCACCGACCTCGCCTTGCCCCTGAACCAGAAGTAGGCGACAGCACGCCCCGCGGTGGGCTGTCCGACGGATCGGCCCACCACACACCCCCTCTTGCCCGCCCTCGTCGGCGGCCCGACCCCCGCGGCCACCGTTGCTCCCGCACCACGAGCAATCCGTGCCCCATACCCCATACCCCGTACGTCGGCGAAGGGTCTCCCGGGAGTCGGCCGGTCAAGCCGCCCCTGAGAAGGGTCCAGAAGCCCGTGCGATCCATTGCAGACCGAGAGACTACGGAGAAACCATGACCGACCGCGGCCTTCTGGCCCGTATCGAGGCCAAGCCCGAGAGCGCAGCACAGGTCCAGGAGCTCCTGGAGAATGCGCTGGAGCTCGCCCGTCAGGAAACCCAGACCGTGACCTGGTACTCGTTCAGGCTCGGCCCCACGAGCTTCGGGGTCTTCGACACCTTCAATGACGAAGCGGGGCGCGAAGCCCATCTCAACGGCAAGATCGCGGCGGCCCTGATGGAAATCGCCCCCACCCTGCTCGCCAGCGCCCCCGACATCCAGAAGGTCGACGTCCTGGCTGCCAAATTGCCGTGACACCGTCCTGCGCGGGCTGCGGACCGGATTCACACCCCGTCGGTGCCGTCCTCCTGGTTCTCGCCGTCATCCTGGCCGCCGGCTCCGACGATCCGCCCGTCCGCGTCGCGCTCGCGCCGGACTGCCCCGCCTGCGCCGGCGGGTAGACACGCGCCCACGGGCCGAAGCCGCGCTGCGTCAGCTTCCGATGCGCCGGGCGATCTGCTTGACCACCGGGTGGTCCTCTCCCGGGCGAGACGCGGGGAACGGCGCTGCTCGTGGCCTTCTAGACGCTCCGGGAGCCCGAGCGACCAGCGGAGCGGCATCCTTCCCGGCCCGGTTCGGCCGCGCAGCGCCGAGCCGGGACTCCCGCAGCGACCATCCGACCAACTGCGCCCCGGTGGCGGCCGGGCCGTCCAGCACGATGCCGTCCACGCCGTCCATGCCGTACGCGGTGCCGTCGCCGTCCAGCAGGGCCAACGGGCCATGCCGGAACCGCGGGTCGACGGGCCTGCTGCGGGGCTGCTTTCCGTACCGGGCGGCGCGACGTCGCCGCCGACCCGGTCACCGTCGTCGCCGTGACAACCGCAGATCACCCAGGTCTGGGCCGACTCTGCCTACGCCGGCCAGCTCGTGACCTGGTACGACGACTTCCTGAGAGGCGGGCCGAGAACAACCCTGGCGCTCGCTCGGTCAGCGCTTCTGTGCCCGGTAGTGCTTGAGAAGAGCGGTGAGCTTCGCCGGTTCAGCAGCACCGTTCAACTCTGCCAGGAGAGCGTCAGGGCAGAGTTCGTAGGGGTCACCCCACCACCGCCGGCCCTTGTTGTCCCAGATGCGATAGCCCGCGGGCTCTCAGTCCGGCCTGAGTTTCGTGGTACTCAAACACTCACTGGCGCGCAAGGGACCTTGCACTAGCCCAGACTCCGGCCAGGAGTCGGCCCGTCCAGGCTGGTCCTGCGGGCGGAACCCCTCTGCCCCGGTCAACGGGATCCGGGGAACGGGTCGCCTGTGCTCATCCTGACCACCCTCCCGTGGGCGGCTCCCCGCACCTGCGCGCCATGCGCCGGCGGCCCACCCCGGCTGTCGAGTCACAATCCAGCCCGGCCTGCTGCCGACGATGCCGAGGCCGGCACAACCGGTCGGCATCGAGTGGACCGCGACGTCGCCCCTGCGGTGCCCGATCGACGACGCCGTTGCCGACGGCTTCTCCTGCCTCGTCGACGCCCCCGAACATCCAGGTCGGCCCTCCCCGAAGCACACGTACCGCGGCCCTCAGACCTGACCTGGGGAAACGAGTGTGACGCGGACGGACCGGCTGGCGTAGGTTCCAGCTTGGCCCGCCCTGCTCGGCGCGCCGTCTCGCGTGTTCACACCCTGGGGGTTCCTTCAGCATGTCCGCAGCTCCGGCCGGTTCTCCGGCCCCGACCTCATCCCCGACCCAGTCGCCGTCCCCGTCCCCGTACGCTGCGCACGGCGGGCAGGGCGATCGGCTCCGTGCGCCGGTGGGCCTGGCCATCGCCCTGGGCGTGCTGTTCTCCCTGGTCGTCGCACTCGCCGCGTACGCCGTGTACGCCGACTGGAACATGCGCACCCTCATGGAGCGCCTTCAGACGGCTCCCGCCACCGTCAGCGATGCCGAACTCGACCGCGGCCGGCAACTGGCCGGTCTGGTCGGTACGTTCCAGGGCAACGCCCTGATCGTGACGGGCATCGTCTTCATCGTCTGGTTCCACCGGGTGCGCAGGAACGCCGAAGTCTTCGCACCGGGCGCGGAGAAGCTCTCGCCGGGCTGGGCGATCGGCGCCTGGTTCATACCGTTCGCCAACCTCTGGCTGCCGTACCGGATCGCCGTGACCACATGGGTGTCGAGCACGCCCCGCGGGGGCGACGAGGGCTACCGGCGCTTCCCGTTGACCCTGGTCAACCTCTGGTGGGGCGGATTCGTCCTGTCCCGGGTCCTGGGGTGGTACGGAGGTATGTCCTACGGCCGCGCGCAGAGCCCCGACGCCGTGCGCGACGCGGCCACGACGATGCTGGTCGGTGACGTCCTCGACATCGTGGCGGCCGTCCTCGCGGTGCTCTTCGTGCGCAGGCTCACGGCCATGCAACACGCCAGGGCCGCGCAGGGGCGCGTCGTCGCAGCGGGGTAGCCGGGCGAGGGCCAGGCTCCACTACCCCGGCCACGGGACGCAGTACCGCCACTGGCAGGGACGTCGTCGAGGGAGGGCACGTCGCCGGGGATGATCAGGTTGCGGACGTACTGCCAGCCGCGAATCGAGGCCTCGTCACCACCGCTCGGATGCTCAGGTCGGTCTTCGGCCCGGCAAACCGGCAACGAATCCCCGACGACAGGCCTCTCCATCCGCCCCACGTCGGACCGGCGTGTGCAGGCCAGGTCCCTGCCGCCGGCCATGGACGCAACTGAGGAAGAGGACCCACGCAGTGACCAACGCCCTTACCCGTCTTGTCGACATCGCCCCGGCGCCGAGCCTGATCCGTCACACGGATTGGGGTGAAGTCGAACGAACCCTCGCGGTCGAACTTCCCGACGACTACAAGGAGCTCATCGGCGTCTATGGAGGAAGTAACTGGGACGACTACCTCTACGTGCTGGAGCCCGACTGCCCCAACAAACACTATGACCTCCTCACGTGGGCCAAGTACCAGTTCGAAGATCTGCAAGACCTGTGGACCGTGGAGAAGAGGCCGGCAGAACTGGAGCCCGAGGGATCCGTGGTCATCCCCTGGGCGACGACGGACAACGGAGAATGCCTGTACTGGCTCGTTCTTCCCGGCGTTGAGCCGAACGAATGGTCCGTCATGGTGAACGAGGCGAGCGGCCCCCGATGGGAAAGCTACTCCCTGTCGTGCACGCAATTCCTCGCGGCCGCCCTCACCGGAGAACTGCAGTCCAACATCCTCTCCTCACAATTCCCGCTGGCCACCCATGAGTTCCGCCGCCTCGGTCCGGCGTGACGATGCGGCGCCCTGCCGACCCGACGCCTGGGCGGTCGGTCCGTTCGATGAGTACGCAGAGCCCTGTGCACATACGCTGAGCGCGAGCACGACCCGGTCCGCGACACCTGGCCAAGGCCCCGGCACGAACCACCGGCCGCTCAGCTCGGGCGCGTCTCGGGCGGGAGTGGATAGTCGGTGGGCCGGGGCAGGACGAGGTGGGAAGCGCCCAGGATTCCCCCGCGCCTGGTCAACCTCTGCCCGGTGTCTTCCCGGCCGAACGGGCCGGTGACCTCCTTGGCGGTGCCCCCGACCGGATGATGCCGACGATGAGCTCTCTGCGGATCGGATTCCACGCGTCTTCCCGCTTGGCCGCGGCGAAGGCCTGCATCTCCATGGAGGCGTCGGCGATGGTGACGGTGACCGCGGCGGGGTGCTCACCGGCGGGGTGCATACGCAGCTCCATCCCCTGGACCCGGGGAACGTAGAGGCCGCCGAGGTCCACGCGGCCCTGTCCGGGGTCGGTGACTTCCGATCCGTCCCAGGGCCCGTCGGAGCGTATGAAGGCCCCTGCCCCCGGTAGGTGGAAACGGGACGCGGCCGCACGCTGCCCCACGTCGTCGGCCGGCGCGGGCGCGGGCTCCAGCTCGCCGAACTGCCGCGCAGCGTTCCGCCGGGCCTCGTGCCACCGTTCCTTCCCGTGTGCGTCCGACCCGCAGGCCACACGATCTCACGCGCGAATTCGAGTGTGGGGAAGCGCTCTTCCGGGCCCAGGTCCCAGCCGTTGTCAGGCAGGGCAAGCTGCTTGTGCAGCACCTGCACTGCTTACGGGCCGTACCGCGGACGGCTGGGCGCTGCGCAAGGCCCGCAGCCGCTGGCGCTCCCGGACCGAGGACCACACATGAATCACCCGGTTCAGGCCGGCAGCGGGTGGCAGCACACACCGAGCCGGCCCCGGTCCGTCCGTCCTGGACATCGCCCGGCTCGGGTGGCCGCGCCTCGCTCTCGCCCGTATGCGGGGATCAGCCCATGCGGAGGGTGATCTCGGGGACGGGCACGGGTATGTCGGAAAGGTTCAGCTGGAGCCCGGTCAGGGTCAGGTAGGTCTGCGAGTCGGTCAAGGCGGAGGTGGTCGACGGCGCCTGGGTCTTCCCGCGCGTGCTCACCAGCAGGTACCAGCCCCCGCGCTTGTAGCTGTGGGAGGCGGTGTCGGGGCGGTCGCCGTTCGGGTTCAGCGTCCAGCCCTGGCGATCCAGGTCGGCGCAGATCGCGTTCATCTCCGACAGTGCGGCGGTCTTCTCGCGGACGGCCGTCCAGCCCGTTCTGTTCGAGTCGGCGCCGGCCGCGCCGATCGGGCGGCCCTGTGCCGGGTCGAGGCCCGCTGCGCTGACCGCGGTCCGGATCACCTCGTCCACGGCGTCCCGCGTGAGGGGCGGTGACGTGGACTCCGGTGTGGGCGCCGCCGCGGACGGGGACGGCGTGGGCGCGGGCGCGCCCAGGTGGACGCGCCCGTCGTCGCTTATCTGGACCTGGTCCGGCAGGACCACCGCGGCCAGACTCACGATCAAGGTCGCGGCCAGCCCGATCCATACCCTCTTCAACAGCGCGTTCAACGTGAAACCCCCCGAGTGATCAATTCAGAAGGAGTGTCACACATACTGCTCGGCGCCCCGTAGTCCCAAGCTGCTGGCTGCGTCCCAGTCCCACACACCGCAGCCGCCATCCCCGTACTCGCCTTAGAGGTTGAGGTACGGGACCCCCACGCACTCTCGCCACCGCGTCAACCTCCGCAAGAGCAGGCGGGGACAGGCCGGCCACAGGGAGCTGATGAGAAAGCCGGCGCGTGGCCACTGCTCGGCGCGGACACGATCACCGCCAAGCGGCACATCATCTCGATGCCGGACGCCTACGGGTGACGGGGCATCTCCCCGGTGTGTGCTGTGGAGGTCACAAGTCGTGGGCGACGGGGTGCAACGGTTCGTACAGCGGAAGTTCGGCGCCGCTGGGAAGCCGCACAGCAGTCAGTTTGCCCCAGCGCTGTTCGCTGACCGGGCGGGTGATCTCGACGCCCTGCGCGCGGAATTCGTGGAGCTGGGAATCAAGGTCGTCGCACATCAGATAGAGCTCGTGCCGGGATGGGCCATCGGCAGGGTGTACGGCGACTCCGGCCGGGGGCAACTTGAAGATGAGCCAGCCGCCGCCCGCGTCGACCCCGGGGAAGTCGAGGACGTCACGGATGAAGGCACGATCCGCCTCGGCGTCCTGGCTGTAGAGGATGACATGCGCACCACTGATCATGGCTGGCCCCTGTCCATCAACGTCCCGACGGTCGCGTCTCCTGCATCCTGACACGCAGCGGCGCTTCTGGCGTGTCGCCCCGGCCGGTACGTCGGCCTCCGGGTGCAACGTCAGCTGCCGGCCTCGACCCTCAGGTACGAAGTTGTGAGTGTCCACACGAAGAGCGGTCCGTGCTTCTCCCGTAAGGACGTCAACGGCTGCTGAGACGGTTCTGAGAGGCGTCGCCGGTAGACGGGGCGGGGACCGATGCATTCTTCCTCGAGCAGGGCACCTGGCCTTGGCGAGTCCCACGAGAGCGACAGGGCGTCGCGTACCGATCCCGGGGTCCATGCGGTGGGCCCATCCGCAGAAGTGACCCGTTCGACAACACTCGGTACAGGCAGGCCGGGGGCGAAGTAGAGGTGCAGTCGCATGACACAAACCAGCTTCATGCGGGTCGGCGGGTTGGGGTCGGTCGGGTTTGGCGGTGCCCCCCGTATGCAGTTGTCCACCAGCTGAAGGCGTACCGGCGTCATCCAGGGATAGTGCGCCTGTACAGCAGCCGCCTTGGCCCGTAGCTCGTTTTCTGCTTTGTCCCGCGCTGCCGCAGTGCTCTCGGACGTCGCCAGCTTGCGAAGGCTGGCCTTGGTGGAGCGGCCCTTGCAAGCACTGATGCCGTAGAGCAGCAGGACCCACACTGCGGCCAGCACCTTCTTGGGGGCCCTGGATAACCAGGCATCCGCCACAGTTCACTCCTAAGCCAGGTCGAGGTGCCCATCAGGCTGCCGTGCAAAGCCGGCGGTGTCCTGAGTACTGATACTCAGACACTCGACGGATCGAGCATCCCCGGCTCAAAAACGACCAGGAGTCACCCCGGCGACCTGGCGGGCCGGTGAAGTGGAGAACCTGCAGGTCGCCGAGGCCAGCGGCCGCCTCGGACCCACGGCGCGCTGCGGCCTTGTCAACTTGGGCGGCCTCGTCCTCTCGCGCCCCGGCCGCCATCGTCCGGGAATGGCCCGACGTCCGCGCCATCCGCCCCCGCACCGGCGGGACCGCGTCCCGCTGTCGGCCTCCCCGATGGCGGCTCGCTTCCGCTCCACCACCACCCCCACTGGCCCCCGGACAGGCGACGCCGCAGCGGCCGCGGCTTTGGCGCAGCCGCGGGGAGTCAGTGTCGGCAGGACTGTCGGACGCGGAGCAGCTCGGTCCGGAGCACCGGTGTGCCGTCGACCGGGGCCGGATCCTCCGCGGTGGGTTCGATGCCTCCGGCGGCGGTTTTGTCGAGTGTTGTCAGGCCTTCGGGGCCGACCGTGCCGAACACCGTGTAGTTCGGACGCAGTGCGGAGTCGCCGTAGACGACGAAGAACTGTGAGCCGTTCGTGTTCGGACCGGCGTTGGCCATCGCCAGCAGGCCGCGCCCGTACAGGCGGCGCGCGCCGGTCGGATCGGTCGGTGCGGGTGGCAAGTCCACCGGCAGCTCGTCCTTGTACTTGTACCCGGGCCCTCCCTCACCGATACCGGTCGGATCGCCGCACTGCAGGACCTTCAGCGTCGGGTACGCCGTCAGACGGTGGCACACCGTCCGGTCGTAGAACCCATGCCGTGCCAGGTGCAGGAAACTCTGGACCGTGCACGGCGCCTTGGCCCGGTCCAAGTGCAGCGGGAGCGGGCCCTGGCTGGTCGGGACATCCATGTCAACCGTGCCACGGCTAGGGGTGCGCCGCGGGTCGGGCGGCAGTGGTACATGACGCGCGGGCGGCTCGTCCGGGGTTTGTGTGTACTGGCAAGGGCCGGGCGTGGTGCGCGGCGGAGCGCCCTCGGAAGCGGTGGCGGCATTTCCCCCGGACACGACTAAGGTCACGGCCGCTAATGCGCTGATCAGTGCTCGATTCATCTTGCGCGCCCTTCTGATGATCGACAGGTTTTGGAGCGGTCGCAGTCTAGGACGTGGTGGGGTCGGTGGGAATGGTCAACGACAGGAGGCCCGGCTGCGGGTGCCGTTGCCGGCCTGGCGGTGGGCGGGCGGTACGGGTTTGCTCCCGCCGGCGGACGCAGTGGCCCAGTGGAACGCCGGTGATCCGGAGGGCGAGGACGTCCGGGCCGCGGCCGTCGGGCAGATGTCCGTCGGGCAGCGCGTGGTCGACAACGTCACCCGGAGCCTGTCCGTCCTCGGCGTCGTCTGGATCGGCTAGCTCCTGACCGTCCCCTGGCCGCCCGGTGCCGGCGGAGGAGCGCAAGGCAACGGCCTCATTGCCGGGCTTCTGGTACGAGGGATCGTAAGCCTCCATGACTCATCGGCGTCTGGCCCTGGAGGTCGCGGGCGTAGGCTCTCGGAGATGCGGATAGGTGAGCTTGCCAGGCGCACGGGCGTGAGTCCGCGCTCATTGCGGTACTACGAAGATCAGGGACTGCTGACCAGCACACGCTCCAACACGGGGCAGCGTCACTATCTTGATGCTGCGGTCCAGCGCGTGTCGCTCATCCGGCAGCTGTTCGACGCGGGGATGTCCAGCCGAGTGATCGCGACGGTGCTGCCGTGTGTGGACGTCCCGGGTGACCTGGGTGTCGCTGAGGAGACGTTCACCGCGATGGTGCGCGAACGCGACCGCATCGACGCCGACATCGCGCACCTGATCGAGACCCGGGATGCACTCGAAGCGCTGATCAGGGCCAACAGCCGGTATCGGGCGGAGCTGTCGACGGTCGCGGAATCGGTGGCGCAGTCGACCTGATGCTGTGACCTGCGTCTCTTCCGGTTGCCCCTGACACCAATGTCAAAGGTGAGGATGGCGACAGCGCCCGGACTCACCGGGTAGGTCGTACGAGAGGCGGCAGAACATGGGGCAGGCATGGGGTTTCGGCAGGTATGGCGGGCCCGAGGTGCAGGAGTTCTTCGATCGTCCCGATCCCGTACCCGGTCGCGGCGAGGTGCTGATCCGGGTCGACGCCGCCGGCGTGAATCCCCTCGATCACATGCTGCGATCAGGTCAGGTCGAGGGGCTCGACGGCGAGCGTCCGTTCCCCCGCGTGCTGGGCATGGAGGCAGCCGGAACCGTTCTTGCCCGGGGCGAGGACGTCAACGGGCTCGAGGTGGGCGACGCGGTCTTCGGCTTCGCACTGACCGGTGGCGGTACCTACGCCGAGACCACGGTGCTGTCCGCGCCGAACACCGCGCGCATCCCGTCGGGTCTGTCCGCGACCGTGGCGGCAACGCTGCCGGTGGCCGGGACGACCGCGGTGGACGTGCTCGACCAGCTCGGACTCCCGGCCGGTGCCACCATCCTGGTCAACGGGGTCGGGGGCGGGGTCGGCCTCGCCGTCGCCCGGCTGGCCATCGGGCGCGAGCTGCGCGTGATCGGCACCGGGAGTACGGCCAAACGCGAGCACGCAGAGGGCATAGGAGTGCGGTTCATCGACTACACCGCCGAGGACGTCGCCGACGCGGCACGCGAGCACGTTCCGGCCGGCTTCGACGGGATCGTCGACCTGGTCGGCGGCACCTCGCTGCGGACGGTCGCTCCGCTGGCCCGGGATCCCCGCCACGTCATTGCTGTCGGTGATATGTCTGTGTCCGATCTCGGTGGGCGTTTTGTCGAGCGTCGCGTCGACCGCGAGAACTTGGAGCGGTCGGCTCGGCTGGCTCTTGACGGAGTCCTCGCACCCAGAATCACCGCGGTCCATCCGCTCTCCGACGCCCCGGCAGCCCTCGCCGCTGTTGAAAACGGTCACACCTCGGGCAAGGTCGTCATCAAGGTCACCTGAGAACTGCCCGGCCGCCTAACAGCGGCGCAACCAGGCCGTTTTCCACCGCGGCCAACCCCAACTATCAGCTGCTGCGGCTCGAACACGACGGCTTCATGCGCCCCGGCCGGACTCATCGACCGCCTGCTCGCCGAGGGCCGGCGCGTCTTCGACCCGGCCGGGTCGCACGAGCAGACCTCCGACCGCGCCGTCTCTCCGGAAGCCCGAGACGACGTCCTGACATTCATCGGCCCACCCTGACCGAACCCCTGTACATCCTGGGCCCCGTCTCGGTGAACGGGCTGAACGTGCGCATCGACGTTGGTGTGGCGCTGATGTTCCGGACGGGTGTCGCTGGTGTCCAAGTGCGTGCTGGGCCCAGTTCCTTAGATTCGACCAGTCCCTTCACCCGTCCTTCCTCACACCGGAGCACCATGTCCGAAACTTTGGAGACCACTGACGTCCTCTCCGACGCCGACCTGCTCGACCGGACCGCGGCTGCCGTGCGTGCGGCCGGGCTGGCGCTGCACGAGCGTTTTGGTGAGGTGATCCCTTACGCGAGCCGCGACGATCTGATGCGCGCCCTGGCCGTCAACGACGACACGGTCCTCGGGATCCTCAGACCCCGCCTCACCCGGCTGCGCCCGAAGGCCGGCTGGGTGGAGGACGAGCTGGACGGCGGGGCACTGCCGCCCGGTGAGTGGTGGGTCGTGGATCCGGCCGAGGGCAATGTCAACCACTTGCACGCCCTGCCCGATTGGGCCGTCACCGCCACCCTCGTCCGGGAGAACAAGCCCGTACTGACCGTTGTGCACTTGCCGTTGACCGGCGAGACCTACACGGCGCTGGCCGGCGGGGGCGCCCATCTCGACGGCCGGCCGGTGCGCGTGTCCGAGACGGCGGACCTCGGCCTGGGCATCGTAGCCACCAGTCAGGCCCGGCCGGACGAGGACGACGATGTCGTGCGACGGATCGGTTCCTCGATCACCGCCATGCTCTTCGACGCCCTCGTCGTGCGCACCTCGGTGCCCGCGACCCTGCACCTGGCGAACGTCGCAGCCGGGCGGCTCGACGCCTTCTGGCAGTTCGCCGGCGCCCGCGCGGACCTGCTGCCCGGAGCGTTGCTCGTCACCGAGGCCGGCGGACGGATCTCCGATGTCGAGGGACGCCCCTGGACCCCGCACAGCGAAAGCTTCCTGGCGGCCGCCCCGGGCGTTCACCCGGACGCTGTCACCACTCTCTCCCGCTGACCCGCACCATCACGTGCACGTACGAAAGACCAGATCCTCATGACCACGATCGCAGTACTCGGAAACGGCCGCGTCGGCGGCAACCTGGCCACGGCCCTCACCCGGGCAGGGCATCAGGTGACGGTGGCAGACAGCGCCCCGGGGGCTGCGGCGGCGGCCGCCCGCGGCGCCCGGCTGGTCGTCAACGCCACCCCGGGCGCCGGCTCCCTGGACCGGCTCACCGCCTTGCGCGAGGAGCTGCACGGGAAGATCCTCGTCGACGTCTCCAACGCCACCACCGACGGGCCGGACGGCCTGCCCGCTGACCTGCTCTACCCCGGTACCAGCCTGGCCGAGCAGCTCCAGGAGGCCCTCCCCGGCACCCACGTCGTCAAGACCCTCAACACCATGCTCTTCCCGGTGATGACCTCCCCGGCCACCCTCAGCCAGCCGCCGACGGTGTTCCTCTCCGGAGAGGACCCCCAGGCCAAGCAAGCCGTCCGTGAACTGCTCACCGACCTCGGATGGCAGCGGGAGTGGATGGCGGACCTGGGCGGGATCCGGACCGCCCGCGCCGCGGAGGCGGCGATTCTGTTCGTCCCGCACGTCATCCGCGCCTCCGGATTCACTCCCTTCGCGATTTCGATCGCCCGCTGACACGTCGGCCCGCACCGGCCGGGGACGACCGCACCGGCCGGGGATGACCGCACCGGCCGGGGACGACTGAGCCGGCGCCGGCAGTGACCGGTCCCGGTGACGGACTCGGTGACGGGCCCGGTGACGGACTCCGCGTATCACCGCCACCCGTGTGAGCCCGACAGGCACGACGGACCACCAACGCGATCCCTGATGTTCCAGCAGTGACCGGCTGGTCCTCAGGGATCGCGGCTCCTGTAGCCGGACCGGACGAGCCGCCCCCAGGGCGCGTACTCGGGCGGGTCATCCCCTCCGGCCGATTCGGAAGTATCAGCTCCACCCCTCGACCGTTACCATGCAGGCCACTTGTAGGAAGATCCACTTAGTGGCGCATGAGCCGCAACGGCGTCCCTCGGAACACCACCGTGGGGCGCTGTCGCCATGCAGACGAGGGAGCGGAGCGGGATGCACGCGAACGGAGCGCCGGCCGGCGGCGCCCGGGGGGTCTTCATCATGGACTCGATGGGCCCGGGCGGCGCACCGCAGGGACTCGAGGCGTTCCGGCGCGGGTGGGAGACTCAGATCGGCGACGACGTGTTCCAGCTGCCGGCCTTCAGCCCTGACACGATCGGCGACTTCCGGGTCAAGGGGAACGTGACCAAGGTCGACGGTGCGGCGATCGCCGATCTCCACGCGGCGTCGGCCACCCGCACCGCGGACGTCCCGGGCGGCGACCAGGACCTGGTCGCCATGTACGTGGTGCGGCGCGGCGCCTGGACGCTGGGCAACCCACCCGGCTACGGCGACCAGACCGTGTCGGCCGGGCAGTTCCTAGTCCGGCACCTGGGGCGTCTGACGGCCTTCGAGACGACGGCCGACCTCACGGCGAAGTTCCTCGTCCTGCCCTCCGACGAACTCAAGCCCCTGCTCGGGAAGCGGGCCGTCACCGGCTCCGCCGACTCGGCCGAGATGCGTCTGCTCACGGCCATGACGGACATGATTCACACGACGATCGGTGAGCTCGGCCCAGCCGGCGTGAGCGCCGCCCAGCGCACCCTGATCGAGTTGACCAAGGCAGTGGCCAAGGGCCGCTTCGATGACGTCGAACCCCGGCTGGCCCCCGCCCTCGCCCAGGCAGCCAAGGACCTCGCGGACCGCCGGCTCGCCGATCCCGGACTCTCCCCGGCGATGCTCGCACGGGAACTCAACGTCTCCGTACGCACCCTGCACCGGGCATTCGCCGCGGTGGACGAGCAGGTGAGCACCTACATCCGCCACCGGCGACTGCACGAGGCCCGACTCGCCCTCATGGCGTCGGCAGGCCGCTCGAGCATCACAGAACTCGCCGCACACTGGCAGTTCGCGGACAGCAGCCACTTCACCCGGGCCTTCAAGAAGCAGTTCGGCCAGACTCCCACCGAGTTCGCCCGCTCGACCGCGGCATCCCCTGCCCCACCGGACCGCCACCCGCCAGCCCATCCGCCGAGCAGGCCCTAGTGTGCTGAGTCAGTAATTCGCCGGCAGTACGAGGCGAGGGACTCAAGGATCTGGTCGGCTGTCTTCGTCCAGACGAAAGGCTTGGGGT
>NZ_JBIAJH010000044.1:0-53543 GCF_042871845.1 Streptomyces sp. NPDC005533
CTGGCGTTGATTTTTGGCACGCTGTTGAGTTCTCAAGGAACGGACGCTTCCTTCGTACTCACCCTCTCGGGCTTTCCTCCGGGCTTTCGTTCTGTGTTCTTGCGTTTCCAACTCTACCAGATCATTTCCGCGCCCTGCTTCTCGAAAGTCGCAGTCGGCTTGGATTTGAATTCGGTGACCGTTGGGGGTCTTTGCCTTTCGGCGCTCCACCACATTAGCGCTTATCCCTTGCCATTCATAATCGAGTGACCGGCGAAGGAATTCGGGCATGCCGAACAGGACCCCGCCAGGGGTAAGTCGTAGGTGATGGGTTGGCCGCTCCAGGGTCTGCTGATGGCAGTGCCCCGTTCAAGCGGCTCGGGCTACGTTAGGCGTCCGCCAGGGGGGAGTCAAGTTGAACGGCGGCGCGGCGCGTGGGCTCGGTACGGGCTCACCGTCGGGTCGTGGGTGATCCAGAACCGGTACGGATGAGCGGCGCCGGCTCCGCCGACTCCCGTGCGCGGGCCGCTGCTCACCAGGTCGGGCGAGGTGGGAGTGCCTGCGAGGAGGGACAAGGGGGAATCGGGGCCGGCGCACAGGTCGGTGCCGTCGAGGGAACGGTCCACCGCCAGCGCGGTGGCCAGACGGGCCGGTCCTTTGGCCAGTTCCCTCGGGTTTCTGGCTGAAAGTCGACGTTTGGCGGCGAGGTCGGCTCCCGTCGTGATCTCCCCGGCGCGGATCAGGACCCCGCTCGCGTGGTCCGGGGGGCCGCACACCAGGTTGAGGCTGAACCACATGCCGTAGATGAAGTAGACGTACGCGTGTCCGGGCGGGCCGAACATCGACGCGTTGCGGGCGGTGCGGCCGCGGTAGGCGTGGGAGCCGGGGTCGGACTCACCCTCGTACGCCTCCACCTCCGTGATGCGCAGTTCGATGGGGCCGTCCGGGGTACGGCGCACCAGGGTGCGGCCGAGGAGGTCCGGGGCCACGGTGAGGACCGGCCGGTCGAAGAAGGACCGGGGCAGGGGCGTACGGTCGGGGCGCGCGCTCATCCAGTCGAGCGTAGTGGAACGCGCACTCCTGCAACCGGGGCCTAAGGTTCCGCGTTGGTAAGGGGTAGGCGCGGCGTAGTCGCCAGTCCTTAGATCCGTATCAGGGAGTTAGAGCATGGGGTTCAGGAAGCTGTTCGCGAGCCTGGGTGCCGGTGGTGCCTCGGTGGACACGATCATCACCGAGCCGAACGTCGTGCCGGGCGGCATCGTCCAGGGCGAGGTCCGGATCCAGGGTGGATCCGTGGAGCAGCAGATCGAGGGGCTGTCCGTCGGGCTGCAGGCGCGGGTCGAGGTCGAGGGTGGTGACCAGGAGTACAAGCAGGACGTGGTCTTCACGAAGCAGCGGCTCGGCGGCGCCTTCAAGGTGGAGGCCGGAGCGCTGCACGTGGTGCCGTTCGGTCTGGAGATCCCCTGGGAGACGCCGATCACCCACTTCGGGGGTCAGCACCTCCACGGGATGAACATCGGGGTGAGCACCGAGCTGGAGATCGCGCGCGCGGTCGACGCGGGTGACCTCGACCCGATCAACGTGCACCCGGTGCCGGCGCAGCAGGCGATCCTCGACGCCTTCCGTCAGCTGGGCTTCTCGTTCCGCAGCGCGGACATGGAGCGCGGGCACATCCGCGGGACGCGGCAGACGCTGCCCTTCTACCAGGAGATCGAGTTCCTGCCGCCGTCGCAGTACCGCGGGCTGAACCAGGTCGAGCTGACCTTCGTCTCGGACGGCCGGGAGATGGACGTCGTCCTGGAGATGGACAAGAAGCCGGGTCTGTTCAGCGAGGGCAGCGACACGTACCGCTGCTTCCAGGTGGGTCTGCACTCGTACCAGGACACCGACTGGGCGGCTTACCTGAACCAGTGGATCGCCGGCGTCGGTTCGCAGCGCAACTGGTTCTAGGCTCGGAACCGCGTCCGTGCGCGGACGCGGATCCGATGTCTCCCCCTCCCGGAGGTTCAGCAGTGTCAGACCAGAGCAGGGCGCCCCTTCCGCACGACTTCCACCCCGAGGTGCCGTCCTTCACGGTGACCAGTGAGGACGTCACCGACGGAGCCGATCTGCACGCGGCCCAGGTCCTCACGGGCAAGAACATCTCGCCGCAGCTGCGGTGGGAGGGCTTCCCCGAGGGGACCAAGAGCTTCGCCGTGACCTGCTTCGACCCGGACGCGCCCACGGGCAGCGGGTTCTGGCACTGGGTGCTCTTCGACCTGCCGGTGTCGGTGACGGAGCTGCCGGCCGGGGCGGGCAGCGGGGACTTCCCCGGGCTGCCGGAAGGGGCCGTGCACGCGCGGAACGACTACGGCACGCGGGACTTCGGCGGGGCGGCTCCGCCGCGCGGGGAGCGGCACCGCTACGTGTTCACCGTGTACGCGGTGGACCGGGAGCAGCTCGGTACGGACGAGGACTCGTCCCCGGCGAGCGTCGGTTTCCATCTCCGGTTCCACGCCCTCGGGCGGGCCCAGCTGATCGGTGAGTACGAGTCGCCCGCCCGCTGATCGTTCTCCGAGCGTTTGCCCGGTCCTGGTCTAAAGAAGGCCAGGACCGGGCATTTTTATTGCGTTGTCCCGCGTGGCGCGCGCGGCCAGAGTGGTTGCGGGCCCAGCCGCCGGTGTGGTCGCGGGCCTGCACACGGGAGGTGGGCGAGATGCGGGACACGCTGGTGCTGAATGCGAGCTTCGAGCCGCTGTCGACGGTGACCTTGAACCGGGCTGTCGTCCTGGTACTGCAGGACAAGGCCGTCGTCGAGCAGTCACATCCCGAACTGCGCGTGCGCGCCGCCACCATGGACCTTCCGATGCCCCGGGTGATCAGGCTCTGCCGGTACGTGCGGGTGCCCTTCCGAAGACATGCTCCCTGGTCGCGGAGGGGGGTGCTGGTCCGGGACCAGCACCGTTGCGCGTACTGCGGGAAGCGCGCGACGACCGTGGACCACGTGCTGCCGCGGGCCCAGGGCGGTGGGGACACCTGGCTGAACACGGTGGCGTCCTGCGCCGAGGACAACCACCGCAAGGCCGCCCGGACTCCGGAGGAGGCGGGGATGCCGCTCCTCCGCAAGCCCTTCGTGCCGTCTCCGGCGGACGCGATGCTGCTGGCCCTGGGGGTGGGCGCGCGGGAGGCGCTGCCGGAGTGGCTGGAGCGCACCGCCTAGTCGGATACCCGCTCGCCCGATAGTCGCGCGCGCTGGGCGACGTAGCTTTCCTACGTCGCTCAGCGGAGAAGCAGCTGGACGATGGCGATGATGCCGACCGTCACGATGACCGCGCGCAGGACGGTCGGCGAGAGCTTGCGGCCGACCTTGGCGCCGATCTGGCCGCCGATCGTGGAGCCGAGGGCGATGAGGAGGACGGCCGTCCAGTCGAACTCGGCGACGAAGAGGAAGACGACGGCGGCGACGCCGTTCACGAGGGCGGCGAGGACGTTCTTGACGGCGTTGATCCGTTGCAGGTCGTCGCGGAGCAGCAGGCCCATCAGGCCGAGGTAGAGCACGCCCTGGGCGGCTCCGAAGTAGCCTCCGTACGCGCTGGAGAGCAGCATGCCGCCGAGCAGGACCGGGCCGCCGTCGGGGTGGCCCGTGTCTCCTCCGGCTGCTTCCTGACGCCGGCGCAGGGCGGCGGCGAGCCGGGGCTGGAGGACGACGAGCACGAGGGCGAGTCCGATCAGGACGGGCACGATCGTGTCGAAGGAGTCCGACGGCAGGGTGAGGAGCAGCACCGCGCCAGCGAGGCCGCCGACGAGGGACACGGCGCCGAGCCGCACGATGCGGGCGCGCTGGCCCCGGAGTTCCTTGCGGTAGCCGATGGCCCCGCTGATCGAGCCGGGCACCAGGCCCAGGGTGTTGGACACGTTGGCGGTGACCGGCGGCAGGCCGGTGGCGAGCAGCACCGGGAAGGTGATCAGGGTGCCGGAGCCGACGATGGTGTTGATCGTGCCCGCGCCGATGCCGGCGGCGAGGACCGCGAGTGATTCCCAGACGGACATGGACGGTGCCATCCCCTTTGCATGAGTGAGTCGCCTCCCCGCCATGAAGGTCGAGGGGCCTCACTGATCATGCAGGAAGGGGTGGCGGGTCAGTCGATCGGGGGCTGTTCGCGGCGGTCCGCGCCGTCCTTGTCCCGTGCGGCCGGGATGCCGCCGCCGTCCTTGCCGGTGTTCCCCGGGTTGAAGCCGGAACCGCCACCCATGGGGCCGAAGTTGCCCATGGCGCCGGAGAGGCCCTTGAGGGCATCGCCGATCTCGCTCGGCACGATCCAGAGCTTGTTGGCATCGCCTTCGGCGATCTTCGGGAGCATCTGGAGGTACTGGTAGGCGAGGAGCTTCTGGTCGGCGTCGCCGGCGTGGATGGACTCGAACACCGTGCGGATGGCCTGGGCCTCGCCCTCGGCGCGCAGCGCGGCGGCCTTGGCGTCACCCTCGGCGCGGAGGATGGAGGACTGCTTCTCACCCTCGGCGCGCAGGATCTCGGACTGCCGGACACCCTCGGCCTGGAGGATCGCGGCGCGCTTGTCGCGGTCGGCGCGCATCTGCTTCTCCATCGAGTCCTGGATGGAGGTCGGCGGCTCGATGGCCTTGAGCTCGACGCGGTTGACGCGGATGCCCCACTTGCCGGTGGCCTCGTCGAGGACGCCGCGCAGGGCCGCGTTGATCTCCTCGCGGGAGGTGAGGGTCCGCTCCAGGTCCATGCCGCCGATGATGTTGCGCAGCGTGGTGACGGTGAGCTGCTCGATGGCCTGGATGTAGCTGGCCACCTCGTACGTCGCGGCCCGCGCGTCGGTCACCTGGTAGTAGATGACGGTGTCGATGTTGACGACCAGGTTGTCCTGGGTGATGACCGGCTGCGGCGGGAAGGGGACGACCTGTTCGCGGAGGTCGATCCGGTTGCGGATCGAGTCGATGAACGGGACGACGATGTTGAGGCCCGCGTTGAGCGTGCGGGTGTAGCGGCCGAACCGCTCGACGATGGCGGCGCTGGCCTGCGGGATCACCTGGATCGTCTTGACCAGTGCGATGAAGACCAGAACCACCAGAATGATCAGGACGATGATGATCGGTTGCATGCGGTTCCCCGTGCCCTTCCGGCTGTCTGTGCTGCCCCGTTGAGCGGAGTCTCGCAGACCCGCGGGCTGCGAGCAGGCTGCTTGTCACATCACGACGGCGGTCGCCCCGTCGATCTCCACGACGTCCACGGACTGGCCCGGTTCGAAACTGGTGTCCGTGTCGAGCGTGCGCGCCGACCAGATCTCGCCGGCGAGCTTGATGCGCCCTCCGCTGCCGTCGACCCGTTCGAGGACGACGGCGGATCTGCCCCTCAACGCGTCGATGCCGCTTCGGTGTTGGGGGCGCTGGTCGCGGTGCCGGTTCGCGATGGGCCGTACGACGGCGATGAGCGCGACCGACACGATCACGAAGACCAGGACCTGCACCACCACTCCCCCGCCGAGGGCCGCCGTGACGGCGGCCGCCACGGCGCCGACGGCGAACATGCCGAACTCCGGCATCGCCGTCAGGACCAGGGGGATGCCCAGTCCGACCGCGCCGATGAGCCACCACACCCATGCGTCGATGTCCACATGGTCATGGTAGGTCCGGGGGGCGCGGTCCGGACAGGGTGCGGGGGCCGTTACCGGCCGAGGGGAAGGCCCTGGGCGGTCCAGCGGTCGTTCCCGTTGCGCTCGACGACCAGGGGGAGGCCGAAGCAGCGGGAGAGGTTGCGGGACGTCAGTTCGAGGTCGATCGGGCCCGCGGTGACGACCTTGCCCTGACGGATCATCAGGACGTGGGTGAAGCCGGGGGCGATCTCCTCGACGTGGTGCGTGACCATGACCATGGAGGGGGCGAGCGGGTCGCGGGCGAGCCGGCCGAGGCGGCGTACGAGGTCCTCGCGGCCACCGAGGTCCAGTCCGGCGGCGGGCTCGTCGAGGAGCAGCAGCTCGGGGTCGGTCATCAGGGCGCGGGCGATCAGCGTGCGCTTGCGCTCGCCCTCGGAGAGGGTGCCGAACTTCCGGTCGAGGTACTCGGTCATGCCGAGGCGGTCGAGGAAGGCGCGGGCGCGCTGCTCGTCGATCTCCTCGTACTCCTCCTGCCAGGTCGCCGTCATGCCGTAGGCGGCGGTGAGGACGGTCTCCAGGACGGTCTGCCGCTTGGGCAGCTTGTCGGCCATCGCGATGCCGGCGACGCCGATGCGGGGGCGCAGCTCGAACACGTCGGTGCCGGGCTTGCCGAGGGTGCCGCCGAGGATGGTGGCGGTTCCCTTGGTGGGGAAGAGGTAGCTGGAGGCGAGGTTCAGCAGAGTGGTCTTGCCGGCGCCGTTGGGGCCGAGGATCACCCAGCGTTCCCCCTCCTTCACCGACCAGGAGACCTGGTCCACCAGAGCCCGGCCCTCGCGGACCACGGATACGTCCACCAGCTCCAGAACATCGCTCATGAGCGTGTTGTCACCCCTTGCAGTCACGGTTCTCTGTGCGCCGGTAGACGCAGCCCCAGGGGAAAACCTACGCCACTCGGAGAGGGGTCCGGGGCCGGGGCCCGGTGCCGGGTCCGATCCGTAAAGTGGGGGGATGCTTTTCGAACCACGTTCAGGGCGGCTGGCCGCCTGGGGGAACGCGCTGCTGGCCGGTCTGGTCTCGCCCGACGAGGCCGTGTCGTCGATCGTGGGCGAGGACGCCGTGCACCGGGTGGAAGGGCTGCCGGGTGAGGCGGGCCCCGTGGGGCTCACGCTGGCGCTCGGCCGGCTGCGGGCGCTGGGGGTGACGGGGCTGCGGGTGGCGCTGCCGGCGCCGGGGCATCCGCTGGGGCTGAGCGGGCCGCCGGAGTTCAACGCGCGGGCGCTGGAGGCCGAGGAGGCCGTGGTGTGTGCGGGGGCCGCGCTGGGGCTCGTACCGGAGGTCGCCGAGGTGGGGCCCGAGGGTGACGTGCACGTGTCGGTGACCTGGCACTGCCTGCCGGTACGGGAGGCGCCGCCGGCGGACGTGCCGTCGCTGGGCGAGGCGGAGCGGGAGCTGGCGGAGGCGCTGCGCGAGGCGACGGTGGTGCTGACCCGGCTGGACGTGGCCGGGTCGGGGCCGGTGGCGGAGGCGGCGCTGTCGGCGTACCGGGCGCGGGCGGAGGCGGGGCGGGACGCGCTGGCGCCCGGGTATCCGGCGCGGGCGGTGCGGGTGCTGGCGCTGGCGCAGCGGGTGGACCTGATGGTGTCGCTGGCGTACGAGAACGGGCACGGGGGTGCGGTGGCCGCCTCGGAGATGGCGGCGCGGGCCGAGGCCTTGCGGCCCGTGGAGCGGGTGGCTCGGCGGGCGCTCGTGGCGGCGTACAACGCGGCCGTGGAGGAGCGCTAGCCGGTGCGGTGACCGCGCGGCGCCGGTGCGGCGGGGGCGCTGCGCCGGTGCGGCGGGGGCGCTGCGCCGGTGCGGCGGGGGCGCTGCGCCGGTGCGGCGGGGGCGCTGCGCCGGTGCGGCGGGGGCGCTGCGTGCCGCGGCCCCGCTTCCCGGGGAGAGGGGGGAAGCGGGGCCGCGGTGCGCGAGGGGCGCGTCAGGCGTTGACTCCGGTGTTGCCGAAGGCGCCGTTGAGCAGGCCGATCACGTTGACCGTGTTGCCGACCACGTTCACGGGGACGTGGACCGGGACCTGGAGCAGGTTCCCGGAGGCCACACCGGGCGAGTTCAGGGCCTCGCCCTCCGCCGACGCACCGCCGTGCGCCGAGGAGACACCGGCGCCGGCGGCCACGAGGCCGCCCGCGATCATGGTGACGGCTGCGGCCTTCTTGAAGTTCTTCACGTTCTCGTCCTCCAGTACGTCTGCCGCGACCAGCCGCCGCGGCACGTCATGGAGAACGGGCGCGCCGCCGGTGGGATACGCCATGTGGGCGACATACACCCGACCGTATGAATCTCAGTCCGGAACGAGACGGTCCGATTTTCGTCGCTTATTCGGCGAGTCCGTGCCTGACCGCCCACAATGCGGCCTGAGTCCGATCGGAAAGGTCCAACTTCATCAGGATGTTCGAGACGTGGGTCTTGACCGTCTTCTCCGACAGCACCAGCGCCCGGGCGATCTCCCGGTTGGAGCGGCCGTCCGCGATCAGGCCGAGCACCTCGCGCTCGCGGTCGGTCAGTGAGCCGGGCCGGCCCGCCGACGGGCCCTGGTCGTCCTGGGAGAGCAGGGCCACCGCCACCTCCGGCTGGAGCAGCACGTGGCCCGCGTGGACGGAGCGGATGGCTCCGGCCAGGGCGTCCGGGTCGATGTCCTTGTAGACATATCCCGCGGCGCCGGCCCGCAGCGCGGGCACCACGGTCCGCTGCTCCGTGAAGCTGGTGACGATCAGCACCCGCGCCGGGTTGGCCAGCTCGCGCAGCCTGCGCAGCGCCTCGATCCCGTCGGTGCCCGGCATCTTGACGTCCATGAGGATCACGTCGGGCCGCAGCTCCTCGGCGCGGGCGATGCCCTCCTCGCCGTCGGAGGCCTCGCCGACCACCTCGATGTCCTCCTGGACCTCCAGGAAGGTGCGCAGGCCGCGGCGGACCACCTGGTGGTCGTCGACCAGCAGTACGCGAACGCGGCCGCCGCCGCGGCCGGGGTTCTCAGCCACCGGGTACCTCCATCTCGATCGTCGTGCCCTGCCCGGACTCCGAGCGCACGGTGAGCCGGCCGCCGACGCCGTCCGCGCGGTCCCGCATGGAGACCAGGCCCAGGTGGCGGCCCGCCCGGCGGACGAACCGGGGGTCGAAGCCCTTGCCGGAGTCGACGACCTTGAGGACCGCGCCGCCGGCGGGCGTCCGGGTGAGGGCCACCTCGACGCGGTCGGCGCCCGAGTGGCGCAGGGCGTTGTGGAGGGCCTCCTGGGCGACGCGCAGGACCGCTTCCTCCTGGGTCGCGGGCAGGGCCCGTACGCCGTCACACGTGAAGGTGACGTGCGCGGTGTGGGCGCGGTCGAGTACGTGGACGTGCGTGCGCAGGGTGGCGACCAGTCCGTCCTCGTCCAGTGCGGCGGGCCGGAGCTCGGTCACGGCGGCCCGCAGTTCGTCGGCGGCCTCCGCGGCGAGGGCGGCCACCTGCTGGAGCTCGTCCTTGGCGCGGGCCGGGTCGCGGTCGACGAGGGCGGCGGCGGCCTGGGCGGTGAGGCGGAGCGAGAAGAGCTTCTGGCTGACGGCGTCGTGCAGCTCGTGGGCGAGCCGGGAGCGTTCCTCGGCGATGGTGAGCTCGCGGCTGCGCTCGTACAGGCGGGCGTTGGTGAGGGCGATGGCCGCGTGCTGGGCGAGGAGCGAGAGGAGCTCCTGGTCCTCGTCGGTGAAGCCGCGCGGGCCCCCCGGGACGCTCCGCTTGTTCGCGAGGAAGATCGCCGCGAGGGTCTCCTCGCCGTCCCGGACGGGCATGCCGAGGAAGTCGGACATGTCGGGGTGGGCGGCGGGCCAGCCCTCGAAGCGCGGGTCCTTGCGTACGTCGGCCAGCCGCTGGGGGTCGTCCTCGTGGAGCATCGCGGCGAGGATGCCGTGCTGGCGGGGCAGCGGCCCGATGCGGCGCCACTGCTCCGCGGTGATGCCGTCCACGACGAACTGGGCGAAGCCGCCGTGGTCGTCCGGGACGCCCAGGGCCGCGTACTCGGCGTCCAGGAGCTCGCGGGCCGAGACCACGATCGTGCGCAGGACGTCGCGGACCTCCAGGCGGCGGCTCATCGCGAGCAACGCGGTGCTCACGGCGGCCAGGCCGCCGCTGCGGGGTCCGCCGGGCAGCGGGCTTGCGGTCATGGCCTCACCGTACCCGCGGGCCTGACCTGCGGGATCGGTCCGGGGCATCCCCCGGTGGACGTAGGTCCAAGGGACCTGTACGGGTGGGGCCCGCGGCCGACGCGGCGCCGGTCGGGCCCTTCCTAGGTTGGGGGCATCCGCTGATCGGAACGCCGATCGGCACACGAGGGCGAGGGAGCTGTCATGTCGGTGGCGATCGTGACGGGGGCGTCCAGGGGACTGGGCCGGGCGCTGGCCCTGGAGCTGGCGGCGCGGGGCTGGGACCTGGTGCTGAGTGCGCGGGGGGCGGCGGCGCTGGAGGACGGTGCGGCGCGGGCGCGTGCCTCGGGGGTGCGGGTCGTGCCGGTGGCCGGGGATGTGTCCTCGCGGGCGCACCGGGCGGCGCTGGTGGCGGCGGCGCGGGAGCTGGGCGGGCTGGACCTGCTGGTGAACAACGCGGGGGTGCTGGGGGCGGAACCGCTGGTGCCGCTGGCGGTCCACCCGCTGGACGGGCTGCGCGAGGCCTTCGAGGTCAATGTGGTGGGGGCGTTGGGGCTGGTCCAGGAGGGGCTGCCGCTGCTGCGGGCCGCGGCGGCCGGGGCGGTGCTGAACATCAGCTCGGACGCGGCGGTGGTGGCGTACGCGACGTGGGGGGCGTACGGGGCGACCAAGGCGGCGGGGGACCTGCTGTCGGGCGTGCTGGCCGTGGAGGAGCCGGGGCTGCGGGTGTGGTGGGCGGACCCGGGCTCGATGCGGACGCGGATGATGGCGGCGGCCGAGCCCGGGGAGGACCCGGCGGGGCTGCCGACGCCGGAGGAGGTGGCGCCGGTGCTGCTGCGGCTGGTGGCGCAGGCGCTGCCGAGCGGGCGGTACACGGCGGAGCGCCTGGCGGCGGGCGGGGCGTCCGAGGGTGCGGGGGGCGTGCGGTGAGGGGGCGTGCGACTCCCCCGGGGAAGGGACTGTATATACCGGACATTCCGCCGGAGCTGTCGGCCCGGGTCCCGGCCGAGCAGCGGGGGCCGGGGCTCGGGCGGGACGCGGTGCGGCTGCTGGTGTCCGGGGGCGGGGAAGAGGTGTCGTTGCGCGCCTTCCGGGAGCTGCCGGATCTGCTGCGGGCCGGCGACGTGCTCGTGGTGAACACGTCGACGACGCTGGCGGCCGCCGTGGACGCCCGGCTCGGCGACGAGGACGTGGTCGTGCACTTCTCGACCCGGGGCGACGACGGCCGCTGGGCGGTGGAACTGCGCGGCCCGGCGGGCGGGGGGACGACCCGCCCGCGCGCCGGCGGCCCCGCGGGGGCCGAGGTGGAGCTGCCGGGCGGGCTGGTGCTCGTACTGGAGGAGCCGCTCGCGGCGGGGGCGGACCGGCTGTGGTGGGCGCGGCCCGGGCCGGCGGGGCGGGGAGCGGCGGCCGGGCGCGGCGCGGCGGCCGGGCGGGGGGCGGACGTACCGGCGCTGTTGCGGGCGTACGGGCGGCCGATCCGCTACGCCTACACGGAGCGGGACCAGCCGCTGTCCGCCTACCAGACGGTGTTCGCGGTGCCGGCGGCCGACGGCTCGGGCTCCGCGGAGATGCCGAGTGCGGCGCGGCCCTTCACCGCGGACCTGGTGGCGCGGCTGGTGAGCCGGGGCGTGCAGTTCGCGCCGTTGACCCTGCACACGGGGGTGGCTTCGCAGGAGGCGCACGAGCCGCCGTACCCGGAGCGGTACGAGGTGCCGGCGACCACGGCGTGGCTGGTGAACGCCGCGCGGGCCGGCGGGGGGCGGGTGATCGCGGTGGGGACCACCGCGGTGCGGGCCCTGGAGTCGGCCGCGGACGACCGCGGGGTGGTGCGCCCGGCCCGCGGGTGGACCGATCTGGTGGTGACGCCGGAGCGGGGGGTGCGGGTGGTGGACGGGCTGCTGACCGGGCTGCACGAGCCGGAGGCGTCCCACCTCCTGATGCTGGAGGCGGTCGCGGGGCGGGCCGCCGTACGGCTCGGGTATGCCGAGGCGGTGGCCCGGCTCTGCCTGTGGCATGAGTTCGGGGACGTCCATCTGCTACTCAAGGATGAGAACCGTGACGGATTGAATTGCTTCAGCAACGCACGGTGAGACCGTTATCCGCCCGATGTGAGCCCGCGCATAGGACGCACATCACTTACGAAGCTGCCTAGTGGACGGGTAAAGGTCCTGTCAGGGCGGGCGGGCGTAGCGTCGGGGCCGGAATTACGGCCTCGGCGCCCGCCCCTGATCCACTAAGCAGGATCGTACGTCACACCTTTGCCACAGGTTTTTGCCACCGCTAAGAATTGCCCTCGTCGCACAGCGCCGCAGCGGATCCCGGATCCGCGTGGCGCTTTCCTGCGGCTCCCGCGATTCGAAGAGGTTGCCCCCGCCATGTCTGCTTCCCGCACTCCCGGTCACAGTCGTCTGACGAAGGCACACAAGCTGTCCATTGCCGGCGTCGCCACGTTCAGCGCCGCTGCGCTCGCCTTCTCCCTGGTCCCGGCCGACGCCGCCGAGACCGAGACGGTGGTCTCCGCCGCTCCCGTCGCCTGGGCCCAGGCCGTGAACGGGACGCAGACGAAGACGATGCACGGCCACCTCTCCGCACAGCAGGTCATCGCCGACGCCAACGCGAAGGCCGCCGCCGCCAAGGCGAAGGCCAAGGCCGACGCCGACGCCAAGGCCAAGGCCGAGGCCGCCGCGAAGAAGGCCCGCGAGGACAAGGCTGCCGCCAGCCGGTCCGCCGCCCGCACCCCGGTCTTCGCGAACAACCTGGACGGCTGGATCAAGGAAGCCCTCTTCATCATGAAGAAGGAGGGCATTCCGGGCACCTACGCCGGAATCCACAAGAACATCATGCGCGAGTCCAGCGGCAACCCGATGGCGATCAACAACTGGGACATCAACGCCCAGAACGGCATCCCCAGCAAGGGTCTGCTCCAGGTCATCTACCCGACCTTCAAGGCGTACCACGTCAAGGGCACCAAGTTCGACCAGTACGACCCGGTCGCCAACATCGTCGCCGCCTGCAACTACGCGGCCGACCGCTACGGCTCGATGGACAACGTCAACAGCGCCTACTAGGCCACTGGCGGAACCGCAGCCTCCCCCACGCGCCTCAGGGCGGCGCCCGGACTTCCGGGTGCCGCCCTGAGGCGTTTCGTGCGTTCCGCGCGTTCCGTGCGTTTCCTGCGTGAGGTCCCGAGTGCGGGTCCTGCCGCGGGCTACTTGCCCGCGCGCATGACCTCGGGCTCGTGGCGGCGCAGCAGGCGCTGCACCAGGAAGCCGCAGGCGATGCCGAGGAGCAGCAGAACGGTGATGTTCAGGCTCCACTGGCCGACCGTGGCGTCCCAGAGCGGGTCGGTGTTGGTCGGGTTGTCGCGGTCCCACGGCGGCATGAGCTTGCCGAGGTTCAGCGTGGTGCCCGCGGCGGCGACGGCCCAGCGGGACGGCATCAGCCAGGCGAACTGTTCCAGGCCCGGGGAGTCGTAGACCTGGAAGAGGATGCCGGTGAAGACGACCTGGACGATCGCGAACATGACCAGCAGCGGCATGGTCTTCTCGGCGGTCTTCACCAGCGAGGAGATCACGAGGCCGAACATCATCGAGGTGAAGCCGAGCGCGATGACCGACAGGCACAGCTCGACGGCCGGCGGCATCAGGAGGCCCTCGGTGGGCAGGTCGCGCGGGAAGAAGCCGATCCCGCAGATGATCACGCCCTGGATGGCCGTGATGACGCCGAGGACGATCACCTTCGACATGAGGTACGCCGACCGGGACAGGCCCGTCGCGCGCTCACGCTCGTAGATGACGCGTTCCTTGATCAGCTCTCGGACCGAGTTGGCCGCGCCCGAGAAGCACATGCCGACCGCGAGGATCAGCATGATCGTGCCGGCGTCGCCGTTGAACTGGGACGGCGGCGTCGGCGGGGCGAGGCCGAAGGTCGCCGGGATGACCGTGGAGACCACGCCGAGGACGGCGGGCAGGATCAGCATCAGGCCGATGAAGCCCTTGTCGGAGGCGATCACCGAGACGTAGCGGCGGATCAGCGTCCACAGCTGCGAGCCCCAGCCCTGCGGCTTGGGCGGCATCATCTGCTGCGGCGAGGGCATCGCGACGGACTGCGGGGCGACCGCGTCGATGTCGGCGGCGTACAGCTGGTAGTGCTGCGAGCCCTTCCAGCGGCCGGCCCAGTCGTAGTCGCGGTAGTTCTCGAAGGCCGAGAAGACGTCCGCCCACGTGGTGTAGCCGAAGAAGTTCAGCGCCTCGTCCGGCGGACCGAAGTACGCGACCGAACCACCGGGGGCCATGACCAGCAGCTTGTCGCAGATGGCCAGCTCGGCGACCGAGTGCGTGACGACGAGGACCGTGCGGCCGTCGTCGGCGAGGCCGCGCAGCAGCTGCATGACGTCGCGGTCCATGCCCGGGTCGAGGCCGGAGGTCGGCTCGTCCAGGAAGATCAGCGAGGGCTTGGTGAGCAGCTCCAGGGCCACGGACACGCGCTTGCGCTGACCGCCGGAGAGCGCGGTGATCTTCTTGTCCTTGTGGATGTCGAGCTTGAGCTCGCGCAGCACCTCGTCGATGCGGGCGGCCCGCTCGGACTCGGCGGTGTCGCCGGGGAAGCGGAGCTTGGCCGCGTACTTGAGCGCGGTGCTGACCTTCAGCTCCTTGTGCAGGATGTCGTCCTGCGGGACCAGGCCGATGCGCTGGCGGAGCTCCGCGAACTGCTTGTACAGGTTGCGGTTGTCGTAGAGCACGTCGCCCTGGTCGGCGGGCCGGTACCCGGTCAGCGCCTTGAGCAGGGTGGACTTGCCGGAGCCCGAGGGTCCGATGACGCCGATCAGCGACTTCTCCGGGACCCCGAAGGTGACGTCCTTGAGGATCTGCTTGCCGCCGTCGACGGTGACCGTGAGGTGGCGGGCCGAGAAGGAGACGTCGCCGGTGTCGACGAACTCCTCGAGGCGGTCGCCGACGATCCGGAACGTCGAGTGGCCGACGCCGACGATGTCGTTCGGCCCGAGCAGCGCGGTCCCGGACTTCGGCAGCGGCTGGCCGTTGACGTAGGTGCCGTTGTGGCTGCCGAGGTCGTGGATCTCGAACCGGCCGCCGGGCATCGCGCGGAACTCGGCGTGGTTGCGCGAGACCTGGAGGTCGGAGACCACCAGCTCGTTCTCCAGCGCACGGCCGATCCGCATGACGTGGCCCAGCGAGAGCTGGTGGAACGTCGTCGGACTGCGGTCGCCGTAGGCCGGTGCCCCGCCCTGCGCCGGGCGGGGCGCGGCGGCGCCGCCCTGCTGGTGCGGGAGGTGTGCCTGCGGCTGCTGTTGGTACTGCGCCTGCTGCTGCTGTTCCCAGGCCTGCTGCTGGGGCTGCTGCTGCGGCGCCTGGTACGCCGGGGCCTGCGGCTGGGCGTACGCCTGGGCCTGCTGCGCCGGCGCCTGCTGGGCCACGGCCGGCTGCGGCGCGGCGGCGGCGGTCAGGTTCAGCCGCGGGCCGTCGGTCGCGTTGCCGAGGTGGACCGGCGTGCCGGGGACGAGCTGGGTCTGCTGGACCCGCGCCCCGTGCACGTAGGTGCCGTTGGTGCTGCCGTGGTCCTCGATCCCCCAACTCTGGCCGTTCCAGGTGATGGTGGCATGCCGCCACGACACCCGCGCGTCGTCGATCACCACGTCTCCCTGGGGGTCGCGCCCCAGCGAGTACGACCTGGACGGATCGAGCGTCCAGGTCCTTCCATTCAATTCCAGTACGAGTTCCGGCACTCCAGCCCCACTTAAGTCCCCCGAGAATCCCCCATGACGTCAGGGAGTCTAGGGATGGCGAACATCCGGGGGAACTATTTCAGGCCCGCAGCCGTATGTGGAATCCGGGCCTTGCCGGGGCGTCTACGACTGCCCGTTGACGGGGTCGAAAGTCGCCCGGAGAGTGAGATACGGGACTTCTCGCCCGGGGGTCCCCTCGCGTACCGCTCGGTAGGCATCGGGGGTTCACCGCATGCGCCGCATTCGTTGGGGAGACGTGCTCGTGTCCGCGGTCGCCGCCGTGGGCTGGTCCCTGATCGTGATGGCGGGGGTGGCGGCGCTGGGTCTGCGCCTGCTGGGCGCCGACGCCGCGGGCGGGTCCCTCGGGGCGATGACGGCCGCCGTGGTGGTCCTCGCGGTCGGCGGCACCGTGACCCCCTCGGGTGACGTGTCGGCCTTCGGGGTCGTCGGGACGGGTGCCGAAACCTCCCTGGACGTCATGCCGTTGGGGGTGGCCCTGACCGGAGCCCTGGTCCTGGGCCGGCTGTTCGCGCGCTCGCTCCGGGCCGGGGCCGGGCCCGTCGAGACGGCCGCCCGGGTCCTCGTGCCGACGGCGCTGTTCGTCGCGACGGCGGGCGGGCTGGCGTGGATCGGGCACGACGTGGTCACCCTCGACGGGACGGAGCTGCCGAGGGCCCCGGCCACGCTGGAGATCCCGGGGATCGGGGACATCGGCGGGCTGCTCCCGGACCGCGTCGGGGACCTGATCGAGACACGGACCCGGGTCGGCTTCTCCGTGGAGACGGGGCCGACGCTGCTGGGCGCGGGCGCCTGGGCGCTCGCCGTACTGGCGGTGGCCCTGCTGGTCTCGTGGCGCGGGCCGGCCGCGCTCGCCCGGATCCGCCCGGCCGCCTCGGCGGTGCTGCACGTGCTGCTGGTCGCGGTGGCGGCCGGGCTGGCCGCGGCGGTGTGGGCGGCGATGGGCGACGCCCGTCCGGGGCGGGTGGTGGGGGCCGCGCTGCTCGGGGCGCCGAACGGGAGCTGGCTGGGGGTGCTGCTGGGGCTGTTCGTTCCGGTGCGCGGCCGGGCCGAGGGGGAGGCGGCGCGGCTGCTGCCCGATCCGCTGGACGATCTGCTGGCGGTCTCCGGGCGGGAGCCGGTGACGGTGGCGCGCCTCGCGGAGTACGACGGGCGGGTCTGGCTGCTGGTCGCGGGGGCGGGGCTGCTGCTGCTCTGCGCGGGCGTGCTGGCGGCCGTACGGACTCCCGGGCGCGGGGCCGGGCGCGGGCGCAGGGTGCTCGGGTGTGCGGTGCGGATGTCGGCGGTGACGGCGGTGGCTCTGGTGGGGCTGGTGTGGCTGACGGGGCTCTCCGCGGACGCCTCGTTGGCGGTGGTGGGGGTGGACGCGGTGGATGCGGGGGTGGAGCTGCGGGGGTCCGTGCCGCTCGCTCTCCTGCTGGGTGCGGTGTGGGGGGCGGTGGCGGGGGCGGTGGGCGCGCTGCTGGCCCCTCGGCGGGGCGCGCCCGCTCCGGGGCCGGTCCGGGGGTGGCCCGACCCCGAGGCGCCGACGGCCGCGTATCCCGGGGCGGTGCTGTTCGGCGGGCCCGTGCGTGGCGTGCGGCCCGGGGTGGGCGGGGAGGCGGACGGCTCGTGGGACGTGACGGTGACCGGGGTCCCGCCGTGGTCGCCCAGGCCGCCGAAGCCGCCGCGGCGGGAGCCCTTCACCCCGCCTCCCCCGCCGGGAGCGCCGCCCCCGCCGAAGCCTCCGGCGCCGCCGCGGTGAGGTTCGAGCAGGGCCGCTGCGCGGAGCCGTCCCCTACCCGCCCTTCCACCGTTCCCCGGGGCTCCGCCCCGGACCCCGCGCCTCAAACGCCGGCGGGGCTGGTTTTCCAGCCCCGCCGGCGTTTGAGGACCGGAGTCCGGCGCGATCGTTCAAGACGTGGGACGGGGGTCCTGGGCGGGGGGTGGGGAAGATACGGTGAGGGCACCATGAGCGCATCGCAGACCTCCGACGTCCCCACCCTCCTCGTCAAGATCTTCGGCAAGGACCGTCCCGGGATCACCGCCGGGCTGTTCGACACCCTCGCCGCCTACTCCGTCGATGTCGTCGACATCGAGCAGGTCGTCACCCGTGGCCGCATCGTCCTGTGCGCCCTCGTCACCAAGCCCGCCGGCGGCGCCGAAGGCGACCTGCGGGCCACCGTCCACAGCTGGGCCGAGTCCCTCAAGATGCAGGCCGAGATCCTCTCCGGTACCGGTGACAACCGGCCGCGCGGCAGCGGCCGCTCCCACGTCACCGTGCTCGGGCACCCGCTCACCGCCGAGTCCACGGCCGCCATCGCCGCCCGGATCACCGAGACCGGCGGCAACATCGACCGTATCTTCCGTCTCGCCAAGTACCCGGTGACGGCGGTGGAGTTCGCCGTCTCGGGCGTCGAGACCGAGCCGCTGCGGACCGCCCTGGCCACCGCGTCCGCGCACATCGGCGTGGACGTGGCCGTGGTCTCGGCCGGGCTGCACCGCCGGGCGCAGCGCCTCGTCGTCATGGACGTGGACTCGACCCTGATCCAGGACGAGGTCATCGAGCTGTTCGCCGCGCACGCCGGGTGCGAGGCCGAGGTCGCCGCGGTCACCGAGCGGGCCATGCGCGGCGAGCTGGACTTCGAGCAGTCGCTGCACGCCCGGGTGGCGCTGCTGGCGGGTCTGGACGCCTCGGTCGTGGACAAGGTCCGCGCCGAGGTGCAGCTGACGCCGGGCGCGCGGACCCTGATCCGTACGCTCAAGCGGCTCGGCTACCAGGTGGGGGTGGTCTCCGGCGGGTTCACGCAGGTCACGGACGACCTGCGGGAGCGGCTGGGGCTGGACTTCGCCTCCGCCAACACGCTGGAGATCGTCGACGGGAAGCTGACGGGCAAGGTCACCGGCGAGATCGTGGACCGGGCGGGCAAGGCCCGGCTGCTGCGCCGCTTCGCCGCGGAGGCCGACGTACCGCTGTCCCAGACGGTGGCGATCGGTGACGGGGCCAACGACCTGGACATGCTGAACGCGGCCGGGCTGGGTGTGGCCTTCAACGCCAAGCCGGTGGTCCGCGAGGCCGCGCACACGGCGGTGAACGTGCCCTTCCTGGACGCGGTGCTGTACCTGCTCGGGATCACCCGCGAGGAGATCGAGGCCGCCGACCTGGCCTGAGCGGCGGGACGCGTACGGGACGCGAACGGGCCCCGGCGGCCGGTGCGGCTGCCGGGGCCCGTTCGCGCGGAGACGGCCGGGCCGGTCAGTGTCCCTTGGGGGTCCAGTAGTCGAGCAGGGTGCCCACCCCGTGCTCTACGGACTTCCACGATCCGGTGAAGGAGACGACGGCGAGGGCCGCGGTCGGGAATCCCGTACGGGTCATCCGCGCGAGGGTGTCTCCCTCCGCCCGCCCCGAGAGGGCGTCGGCGAGGGCGTGCATGCCGGGGTTGTGGCCGATGAGGAGGAGGTCGGAGACCTCGTCGGAGGTCTCGTTCACCAGGGCGATGAGCTCGCCCAGGGAGGCGTCGTACAGCCTCTCCTCGTAGTGGGTCTTCGGCCGGTGCGGCATCTCCTGGACGGCGAGCTTCCAGGTCTCTCTGGTGCGGGCCGCGGTGGAGCAGAGGGCCAGGTCGAAGACGATGCCGGTCTCGGCGAGCTTCAGACCGACGGCCGGCGCGTCCTTGCGGCCTCGTTCCGCCAGGGGGCGGTCGTGGTCGGGCACCTCGGGCCAGTCGGCCTTGGCGTGCCGGAGGAGGGCGATCCTGCGGGGTGTGTCGGCGCTCATGACTCCCAGCTTCGCATGAAACGGACCACGGGGCGCAGGGTGTTGGGGGGGCTCACCCCACCGGGGGTGGGGCGCTCGGGAGGTCAGCCCACGGCGCGCAGGAGCTGCTCGGCGACCTGGACCAGGGAGGAGCCCTCGCCGCCGGCCGCGTGGGCCTCGCCGGAGCCGGCGAGGAGCATCAGCAGGAGGCCGAAGGCGAGGGCGGGCAGCGCCAGCGCCCACCAGTGCAGCCGGGTGCCGGCGCCGGCGGTGGCGCGGGCCCGGGGGGCGGCGGCGGACGGGAGGGACCGGGGGTGCGTGGGGGCCGACATGGCCGCCTCCGTGGGTGTGCGGACGGGACTGGCTCGCTGCTCACGAATCTATGGATCCGCTGCGGCCGTTCCCATCCGGGGCACACCCCACTTCACCCTGAGCCTGACCCCCTAGGGGTGGTGGGGTTGTCCCCACCCCCGCGGCGGGGCGGTCGTCGTCAGGGGGACGCGAGGGTCGCGATCACGGAGATGATCACGGTGATGGCGAGGAAGGCGCCGAGGACGAGGCCGAGCTTCTTGCGGCCGTCCTGCGGGTTGGGTTCGAGTACGGGCGACATGTCGGTCAGTCTCGCACGCCGCATTCGTCCTCGATCGTGCGGTCCCTGCCCGCCAGGACGCCGAGCGCGATCTGCGGGACGAGCAGGCCCGCCATCAGGGCGAGCGGCAGGTCCCAGCCGCCGCTGTGCTGGTAGAGGGCGCCGATGAGGAGCGGGCCGGGGATGGAGATGAGGTAGCCGGTGCTCTGGGCGAAGGCGGAGAGCTTGACCACGCCGGCCGGGGACTTGGCGCGCAGCCCGATGAGGGTGATGACGAGGGGGAAGGCGCAGTTGGAGATGCCGAGCAGGAGCGCCCAGGCCCAGGCTCCGGCGGCGGGGGCGAGGTAGAGCCCGAGGTAGCCGGTGAGGCCGAAGACGCCGAGGACGGCGGCGATGGCTCCCTGGTTCTTCATCCGGCCGGCGAGGCCCGGGATGACGAAGGCGAGGGGGACGCCCATGACCATGGTGACGGCGAGGAGCACGCCGGCGGTGGAGGCGGAGACCCCGGCGTCGCGGAAGATCTGCGGGAGCCAGCCCATGGTGACGTACGCGCCGGTGGCCTGGAGGCCGAAGTAGCAGGCGAGGGCCCAGGCGGTGCGGCTGCGGACGATCTTGGGGCCCGCGTCGGCCCGTACGGCGCCGCCCGCGTCGGCCGCGGCCTGGGCCCGGTCGGCGCGGCGGGCGGCGCGGGTGAGGGGCAGCCACAGCAGTACGGCGACGACGGCGAGGGCGGCCCACATGAGCAGGCCGGTGCGCCAGTTGCCGCCGAGGGCGGCGGTCAGCGGGACGGTCGCGGCGGCGGCGAGCGAGGTGCCCGCGGCCAGGGCCATGGAGTAGAGGCCGGTCATGGTGCCGACCCGGTCCGGGAAGTAGCGCTTGACGATCACCGGGAGCAGGACGTTGGTGAGGGCTATGCCGGCCAGCGACAGGGAGCTGGCGGCCAGGAAGCCCACGGCCCCGTTCGTGAAGGGGCGGATCAGCAGGCCGGCGGCGACGGCGGCCATGCCGGCGCAGACGACGGCGGCCGGGCCGAAGCGGCGGGAGAGCCGGGGCGCGGTGACGCCGAAGACGGCGAAGCACAGGGCGGGGACGGAGGTGATCAGTCCGGCCACGGTGCCGCTCATGCCGAGGCCCGTGCGGGTCTCCTCGAAGAGGGCGCCGAGGCTGGTGATGGCGGGCCGCAGGTTGAGGGCGGCCAGCACGATTCCGACGATGAGCACCGGCCCCAGCCAGGTCGGCTGCGAGGTCCCGGGCGGGGTGGGGGCGGCCGCCGCGCGGTCTGCCGCGGCCTGCCGCGCGGGCCGGTGGCTCCCGGTGGGCCGGTCGAGGGTCTGGATTTCTTCGTCGGACATCCCACCATCATAGAATCATGGGATGATTGGTTGTCCAGTCGCCCTTGAGAGGAACCCATGCCGCTGACCTCGCCCCGGCGCTCCGTTCTCGTCGATCAGGTGATCACCGAGCTGCGGAACCAGATCACCTCCGGCGAATGGCCGGTCGGCGCCCGCATCCCGACCGAGCCGGAGCTCGTCGAGCTGCTCGGCGTCGCGCGCAACACGGTGCGCGAGGCCGTGCGGGCGCTGGCGCACAACGGCCTCCTGGACATCCGGCAGGGCTCGGGCACGTACGTGATCGCCACCAGCGAGCTGGCGGGCGTCATGCACCGCCGGTTCGCCGGCGCCGAGCCGCGGCACATCGCCGAGCTGCGTTCGACGCTGGAGTCCTCGGCGGCCCGACTGGCGGCGGAGCGGCGCACCGAGCGGGACCTCGTACAGCTGGACGCCCTGCTGGCGCGCCGCGAGGAGGCCTGGGCGGGCGGGGACGCGGAGGTCTTCGTGGCCGCGGACGTGAGCCTGCACATGGCGGTGGTGACGGCCTCGCACAACGACGTGCTGATCGAGCTGTACGCGGACCTCGGCTACCTGGTGGCCGACTGGCTGCGGGCGGACGTGGGCACCGAGCTGCACGCGTCGGCCCATCTGGATCACGCCCGGCTGATCGAGGCGATCCGGCGGGGCGACGGGGACGCGGCGGCCTCGGAGGCCGCGGGTTATCCCTTCGCCTGCCTCGGCAAGAACGCGGACGGGGACCCGCTCACGCCCGCTGGTGGGTGATCCAGGCCGAGCGGACCTCCTTCCAGCAGCGCCCGGTGAGCTCCACCCGGCCGGCGGGTCCGACGGGGACGGCGGCGCCGTCCCCGTCGACGTCCCACCAGCGGTCGCATTCGACGTGCAGCCGCAGCAGGTCCGTCCCCGGGTAGGCGTTGTGGCAGTTCGCCGTCACCTGCGAGCCCTCGATCGTGGTGTCGCAGTCGGCTCCGAAGAGTTCCCGCGCGGCGGGGCGGGAGGGCTGGACGGGGGGTTCGGCGGGGATCTCGGCGAGCTCCACGACGGCGGGGGCCACCGCTTCGGGGCCGGCCGCCGGTTCGTCTCCCATGGGCTCTGCGGCGGCTCCGGGGACCAGGAGTCCGGTCAGGATCACCGAGGTGACCAGCATCGATACCGTTCGGCTCGGCCTCGCTCGCACTCCTACCCTCCTCCCCGCAGGAGCCGGGAAGATCCCGGCCTGGCAAGTTTGCAGGCATCTGTCCCGGTTTTCGACTCGGGAAGATCCGGTCGGCCGGTGGACATACGAGCGAGCGGCGCCCGCGTGGCACGGGAAACGGCGGCGGCAGGGCGCGGAAACGGCGGCGGCCGCGCCTCCCCGGAAGGGAGGCGCGGCCGCCGCCGTACGGACTCGGGAGCCCTGACCGGAGGTCAGGCACCCATCGCGTGCAGGCCGCCGTCCACGTGGACGATCTCGCCGGTGGTCTTCGGGAACCAATCGGACAGCAGGGCCACGATGGCCTTGCCCGTCGGCTCCGGGTCGCTCATGTCCCACTCCAGCATGGAGCGGGTGTTCCAGACCTCCGCGAGGTCCGAGAAGCCCGGGATGGACTTCGCGGCCATCGAGCCGAGGGGACCGGCCGAGACCAGGTTGCAGCGGATGTTCTCCTTGCCCAGGTCACGGGCGAGGTAGCGGCTGGTGGCCTCCAGGGCGGCCTTCGCCGGTCCCATCCAGTCGTACTGCGGCCAGGCGAACTGCGCGTCGAAGGTGAGGCCGACGACGGCCGCACCCTCCGCCGGGAAGAGCGGCTTGCAGGCCATCGTCAGCGACTTCAGCGAGAACGCCGAGACGTGCATGGCCGTGGCCACCGACTCGAACGGCGTGTTCAGGAAGTTGCCGCCGAGGGCGTCCTGCGGCGCGAAGCCGATCGAGTGCAGGACACCGTCGAGGCCGCCGAGCTCCTCGCGGACGAGGCCCTCGAGCCGGGCGAGGTGCTCCTCGTTGGTGACGTCGAGCTCGATCACCTTGACCGGCTTGGGCAGCTTCTTGGCGATGCGCTCGGTCAGGCTCGGGCGCGGCCACGCGGTGAGGACGACCTCGGCGCCCTGCTCCTGGGCCAGCCGGGCGGCGTGGAAGGCGATGGACGACTCCATCAGCACCCCCGTGATGAGGATGCGCTTGCCGTCGAGAATTCCACTCATGGTGATCAGTGACCCATGCCCAATCCGCCGTCAACGGGAATGACGGCTCCGGTGATGTACGCGGCGTCGTCGGACGCCAGGAAGCGGACGGCTGCCGCGATCTCCTCGGGCTGCGCGTAACGGCCGAGCGGCACCTGGCCCACGATGCCCGCGCGCTGCTCGTCGGTGAGCACCTTCGTCATGTCGGTGTCCACGAAACCGGGGGCGACGACGTTGAAGGTGATGTTGCGGGAACCCAGCTCACGGGCGAGCGAGCGGGCGAAGCCGACCAGCGCGGCCTTCGAGGCGGCGTAGTTGGCCTGTCCCGCCGAGCCGAGCAGTCCGACGACCGAGGAGATCAGGACGACGCGGCCCTTCTTGGCACGGAGCATGCCACGGTTCGCGCGCTTGACCACCCGGAACGTGCCGGTGAGGTTCGTGTCGACGACGGACGCGAAGTCCTCCTCGGACATCCGCATCAGCAGCGTGTCCTTGGTGATGCCGGCGTTGGCCACCAGCACCTCGACCGCGCCGTGCGCGTCCTCGATCTGCTTGTAGGCCTGCTCCACCTGCTCGGAGTCGGTGATGTCGCACCGCACCGCCAGGACACCGAGCGAGGTGAGCGCCTCCGGCGGCTCACCCGACCGGAACGTGATCGCGACCTTGTCGCCGGCCTCCGCGAAGGCTCGGGCGATGGCGAGGCCGATGCCCCGGTTTCCTCCGGTGACGAGAACCGAGCGGCTCAACGGATCACCCTTTCGCTAGCGGTCTGAATACCAAAAACCTATAGGTCGCACCGCTCGTACGGAGAATCGACCCCCCACAGGGCCTCGCGGCGGGCTCTGTCGAGTCCCTACAGAAAGATGTAGGCACGAAGGCCCCGATCGCGACATGATCGGGGCGACCGGCTCCGACCCCGGGAGGACTTCCGTGCCCCATTCCATCGACGCGGCCTTCACCGCGCTTCCCTTGCGGGCGCTCGCCGACGCGGCGCTCGCCCGGGCCCGCGCGCTGGGCGCCGAGCATGCCGACTTCCGGCTGGAGCGGATCCGCAGCGCCTCCTGGCGCCTGCGCGACGCCAAGCCCGCCGGCGGGTCCGACACCACCGACCTCGGGTTCGCGGTCCGGGTGGTCCACGGGGGCAGCTGGGGATTCGCCTCCGGCGTGGACCTGACCATGGACGCCGCCGCCAAGGTGGCCTCGCAGGCCGTGGCCATGGCGAAGCTGTCCGCCCAGGTGATCAAGGCCGCCGGTTCGGACGAGCGCGTGGAGCTCGCCGACGAGCCCGTGCACGCGGACCGGACCTGGATCTCCGCCTACGACGTGGACCCGTTCGCGGTGCCGGACGCCGAGAAGGCGGCGCTGCTCGCCGACTGGAGCGCGCGACTGCTGGCCGCCGACGGGGTGGCGCACGTGGACGCCTCGCTGCTCGCCGTGCACGAGAACAAGTTCTACGCCGACACCGCGGGCACCTCGACCACGCAGCAGCGGGTGCGGATCCACCCGCAGCTCACGGCGGTCGCCGTGAACGGCACGACCGGCGAGTTCGACTCGATGCGCACCATCGCCCCGCCCGCCGGCCGCGGCTGGGAGTACCTGACGGGCACCGGCTGGGACTGGAACGCCGAGCTGGAGCAGATCCCCGGCCTGCTCGCCGAGAAGATGCGGGCGCCGAGCGTCGAGGCCGGGCGCTACGACCTGGTGGTGGACCCGTCCAACCTGTGGCTCACCATCCACGAGTCCATCGGCCACGCCACCGAGCTGGACCGGGCGCTGGGCTACGAGGCGGCGTACGCGGGGACCTCCTTCGCCACCTTCGACCAGCTGAACAAGCTGACGTACGGCTCCTCGATCATGAACGTGACCGGTGACCGCACGGCGGAGCACGGTCTGGCGACCATCGGGTACGACGACGAGGGCGTCCAGGCGCAGTCCTGGGACCTGGTCAAGGACGGCACCCTGGTCGGCTACCAGCTGGACCGGCGGATCGCGAGGCTGACCGGCCTCGGCCGCTCCAACGGCTGCGCCTACGCCGACTCCCCCGCGCACGTGCCCGTCCAGCGGATGGCGAACGTCTCGCTGCAGCCCGATCCGGGCGGGCTCTCCACCGAGGACCTGATCGGCGGGGTGGAGCGCGGGATCTACGTGGTCGGCGACCGCTCCTGGTCGATCGACATGCAGCGCTACAACTTCCAGTTCACCGGGCAGCGGTTCTTCCGGATCGAGAACGGCCGGCTGGCGGGCCAGCTGCGCGACGTCGCGTACCAGGCCACCACGACCGACTTCTGGGGCTCGATGGAGAAGGTCGGCGGCCCGCAGACCTACGTCCTGGGCGGCGCCTTCAACTGCGGCAAGGCCCAGCCCGGCCAGGTCGCCGCGGTCTCGCACGGCTGCCCGTCCGCGCTGTTCCGCGACGTGAACATCTTGAACACCACGCAGGAGGCCGGCCGATGAGCACGCTTTCGAACGGACGCACCAAGCCCCACGAGATCGTCGAGCGGGCGCTGGAGCTGTCCACCGCCGACGGCTGTGTCGTCATCGCCGACGAGGAGTCCAGCGCCAACCTGCGCTGGGCGGGCAACGCGCTCACCACCAACGGCGTCACCCGGGGCCGGACCCTGACGGTCATCGCCACGGTCGACGGCAAGGAGGGCACGGCCTCGGGGGTCGTCTCGCGCTCCGCCGTGACCGCGGCCGACCTGGAGCCGCTGGTGCGGGCCGCCGAAGAGGCCGCGCGCGGGGCGGGCCCGGCGGAGGACGCGCAGCCGCTGGTCACCGGGACCCCGGCCTCGCCGGACTTCACCGACGCCCCGGCCGAGACCACCTCGGCGGTGTTCGCGGACTTCGCCCCGGCCCTCGGCGAGGCCTTCGCCCGGGCCCGGGCGGGCGGCCGGGAGCTCTACGGCTTCGCCTACCACGAGCTGGTCTCGACGTACGTCGGCACCTCCACCGGCCTGCGGCTGCGCCACGACCAGCCCAACGGGACGCTGGAGCTCAACGCGAAGTCGCCGGACCGGCAGCGCTCGGCCTGGGCCGGCCGCTCCACCCGGGACTTCAAGGACGTGGACCCGACCGCGCTGGACGCGGAGCTCGCCGTACGCCTGGGCTGGGCGGAGCGGAAGATCGACCTGCCCGCCGGCCGGTACGAGACCCTGCTGCCGCCGACGGCCGTGGCGGACCTGCTGATCTACCAGATGTGGTCGGCGGCGGCCCGGGACGCGGTGGAGGGACGTACGGTCTTCTCCAAGCCCGGCGACGGCACCCGGCTCGGCGAGAAGCTGTCGGAGCTGCCCCTGACGCTGCGCAGCGACCCCAACGCACCGGGCCTGGAGTCCGCGCCGTTCGTGATCGCGCACAGCTCGGGCGACGAGGCCTCGGTCTTCGACAACGGCCTGCCGGTCCCGCCGACCGAGTGGATCCGAGACGGGGAGCTGGCCCGGCTGACCACGACCCGGCACACCGCCGCGCTGACCGGCATGCCGCTCGCGCCCGGCTTCGGGAACCTGATCCTCGACGGGGGCGGCGAGAAGTCCCTGGAGGAGATGGTGGCGGCCACCGAGCGGGGTCTGCTGCTGACCTGCCTCTGGTACATCCGCGAGGTGGACCCGGCCACGCTGCTGCTCACGGGGCTGACCCGGGACGGCGTCTACCTGGTGGAGAACGGGCAGGTCGTCGGCGAGGTCAACAACTTCCGGTTCAACGAGTCCCCCGTGGACCTGCTGTCGCGGGCCTCGGAGGCCGGACGGACCGAGAAGACCCTGCCGCGCGAGTGGAGCGACTGGTTCACCCGGGCCGCGATGCCCGCGCTGCGCATCCCGGATTTCAACATGAGTTCGGTCAGCAAGGGCGTCTGACCGGCCTAGACTGACCGTTGCAACGAAGTGTTGCAATTTCCATCATCCGAAGGAGTCGAGAGACCGTGACGGACATCGTCGACGAACTGAAGTGGCGTGGGCTCTTCGCCCAGTCCACTGATGAAGAAGCGCTGCGCAAGGCCTTCGCGGACGGTCCGGTCACGTTCTATTGCGGCTTCGACCCGACGGCCGCCTCGCTGCACGTGGGGCACCTGGTGCAGGTGCTCACCGTGCGCCGGCTCCAGCTGGCCGGTAACCGGCCGCTGGCGCTGGTCGGCGGGGCCACCGGGCAGATCGGCGACCCGCGGCCGACGGCCGAGCGGACCCTGAACGACCCGGAGACCATCGCGAACTGGGTGACCCGGCTGCGCACCCAGATCGAGCCGTTCCTGTCCTTCGAGGGCGAGAACGCGGCGCTCATGGTGAACAACCTGGACTGGACGGCGGGCATGTCCGCCATCGAGTTCCTGCGGGACATCGGCAAGCACTTCCGGGTCAACAAGATGCTGACGAAGGACTCGGTCGCCAAGCGGCTCGACTCCGACCAGGGCATCAGCTACACCGAGTTCAGCTACCAGCTGCTCCAGGGCATGGACTTCCTGGAGCTGTACCGGCGCTACGGCTGCGTGCTCCAGCAGGGCGGCTCCGACCAGTGGGGCAACCTGACGGCCGGACTCGACCTGATCCACCGCGTCGAGCCGGGAGCGGTCGTGCACGCGCTGGCGACCCCGCTGATGGTCAAGGCGGACGGCACCAAGTTCGGCAAGTCCGAGAGCGGGGCCGTCTGGCTCGACCCGGAGATGACCACGCCGTACGCGTTCTACCAGTTCTGGCTGAACGTAGACGACCGGGACATCTCCACCTACATGCGGATCCTGTCCTTCAAGTCCCGCGAGGAGCTGGAGGCGCTGGAGGCCCAGACCGCCGAGCGGCCGCAGGCGCGTGCCGCGCAGCGGGCGCTGGCGGAGGAGCTGACCACGCTCGTGCACGGCGCCGACCAGTGCGCCGCCGTGATCGCCGCGTCGAAGGCGCTGTTCGGTCAGGGCGAGCTGGCGGAGCTGGACGAGGCCACGCTGGCCGCGGCCCTGTCCGAGCTGCCGCACGCCCGGGTCCCGGAGCTGGGCCTGGTCGTGGACCTGCTCGCGGAGACCGGCCTGGTGGCCAGCAAGTCGGCCGCCCGCCGGACCGTGAAGGAGGGCGGGGCCTACGTGAACAACGCGAAGGTCACCGCCGAGGACGCGGTCCCCGCCAAGGAGGACCTGCTGCACGGGCGCTGGCTGGTGCTGCGCCGGGGCAAGAAGAACCTGGCGGCCGTGGAGGTCACCGGGGCCTGAGGCCGCGGGACGGTATACGGAACGCCGCGCGGGCGGCGTACGGAACACGGCGGAGGGGCCGGTTCGGACGTACGGTCCGGCCGGCCCCTCCGTCGTGATCCGGAGCGCCTCAGGTCATCTGGCGCTTGCGGCCCCGGACCGCTCCGTAGAGCATCTCGCCCAGTCCGACCACGAGGACCGCGCCGGCGAGCTGCAGCAGGTGCCGGGTCCAGTCGATGCCCTTGGTCTCCCCGACGCCGATCCAGGTGGCCACGGCGTTGCCGAGGACCGCGCCGACGATGCCGAACAGGGTGGTCAGCCAGATCGGCTGGTGCTGTTTGCCCGGCAGGATGGCCCGGGCTATCAGCCCCAGCACGAAACCGACGATGATCGCCCACAACCAAGACATGTCGAGCCTCCTCCTGGCGCGCCTTGTGCGCATGTGGGCCCAGTCTCGGCCCGTCCGACGTACCGCGCATTTCGGGCACCCTCCAATGGGGGTGCCCCCTCTCCTCGCGGGTGCGGGGGCGGCGTACCGTGGGGAGTGTCCGGGCCGGGGTGCGCCCGGCAGGCGATCGGGCGGTGGAGCGTGGAACGGACGAAGCGGCAGAAGCGGAACGGGTCCGAGGTGTTCCGGATCACCGGTGCGCGGATGGGTCTCGACGAGGACGTGCGGGGCCGCCAGCGCCGGTACGTGATCTCGATGGGCATCAGGACGCTGTCGGTCATCGCGACCGTGCTGTTGTGGAACGTGCAGCGCCCGGTGGCCGTCGTGACGCTCATCGCGGGAGCCCTGCTGCCGTACATCGCCGTGGTCATCGCCAACGCGGGGCGCGAGTCGACGCCCTCCCTGCCCTCCCACTTCATCCCCGCTCCGGTGCGGCCGGCGCTGGAGGCGGGAAACCTCAAGAAAAGCTCAGATCAATCATGAAGTTCCGGTGCACTGCACCGGGTCCTGCGTGACATACTGCTCACGCGCTCCGCATCCCCCGTCGGAGCGACGGACCGACGCCGGGCAGCTCCCCCCGTGGCTGCTCGGCGTCGCCTTTCCGTTCTAGGGTTGGGCCGTGACTTCCTCAGACGCTTCCGGTGTCCCCTCCGGCCCCGACGAAACCCCCACCTGCTCCGCCAAGGGCTGCCGCGACGCGGCCGTCTGGGTCCTGGCGTGGAACAACCCGACGCTGCACGCGCCGGAGCGGCGCAAGACCTGGCTGGCGTGCGAGGAGCACCGCGAACACCTCTCGCAGTTCCTGGGGGTCCGCGGTTTCCTCAAGGACGTCGTGAAGCTCGACGAGTGGGTGCAGCCGGAGGGCTCGGAGCGCCAGCGCTGACCGCGGGCGGTCGCCGAGCCCGGCCCCGACGGCCGGGGCCGGTCAGCCGCCGATCGCGGACATCGGGCGGTCGGGCTGCAGGAACGACGGGTCGTCCAGGCCGGACCCGGCCTTCTTGCCCCACATCGCCACCTTCCACAGCCGGGCGATCTCCTCGTCGGGGGCGCCCGAGCGCAGGGCGGCGCGCAGGTCCGACTCCTCGGTGGCGAACAGGCACGTACGGACCTGGCCGTCGGCCGTGAGCCGGGTACGGTCGCAGGCGCCGCAGAACGGGCGGGTGACGGAGGCGATGACGCCGACGGTGGCCGGGCCGCCGTCGACCACCCAGCGCTCGGCCGGGGCGGAGCCGCGCTCGGCGGCGCCTTCCTCGGTGAGCGTGAAGCGGGTGCGCAGCGACTGCAGGATGTCCCCGGCGGTGATCATGCCGTCGCGCTTCCAGCCGTGCTGGGCGTCGAGCGGCATCTGCTCGATGAAGCGGAGCTCGTACTCGTTCTCCACGGCCCAGGCCAGCAGGTCGGGGGCCTCGTCGTCGTTGAGCCCGGGCATGAGGACGGCGTTGACCTTGACGGGGGTGAGGCCGGCCGCGCGGGCCGCGGCCATGCCCTCGATGACGTCCTTGTGCCGGTCGCGGCGCGTGAGGGTCTTGAAGACCTCGGGGCGCAGGGTGTCCAGGGAGACGTTGACCCGGTCCAGGCCGGCCGCCTTGAGGGCCTGCGCGGTGCGCTTGAGACCGATGCCGTTCGTGGTCAGCGACATCTTCGGGCGGGGCTCCAGGGCCGCGCACTGCTCGACGATCCCGACCAGGCCGGGCCGGAGCAGCGGCTCGCCGCCGGTGAAGCGGACCTCGGTGATGCCGAGCTGCGTGACGGCGATGCGGATCAGCCGGACGATCTCGTCGTCACTGAGCAGATCGGACTTCCCGAGCCATTGCAGCCCCTCTTCGGGCATGCAGTACGTACAGCGCAGGTTGCACCTGTCGGTGAGTGAGACGCGCAGGTCAGTGGCCACGCGGCCGTAGGTGTCGAGAAGCACTGTGGGCCCCCTCCCCTGTCCGGATGTAGAGGTACGCGCGACATTTGGATCTACTTCACGCGTTCTATTTCGAGCCTACGCGACGCCCGTGTCGCGAAGGGGTGCCCAAATGAACGAGACGTAAAGTGGCCGCGTCGTAGGGACCTACGACGCGGCCACGCTGGGTGTTCGGATGATGTCAGTGCGCCCCTGTTCCCGTGAGGGAGCGCACCTCCAGCTCGGCGAACTTCTGGGGGTCGGCCTTCTCCTTGGAGAGGACGGTTCCGAGCCAGCCCAGGAAGAAGCCCAGCGGGATCGAGATGATGCCCGGGTTCTCCAGCGGGAACCAGAAGAAGTCCGCGTCCTTGAACATCGAGGTGGGCTTTCCGGAGACGACCGGGGAGAAGAGCACCAGGCCGACCGCCGAGACCAGCCCGCCGTAGATGGACCAGAGCGCGCCCTGGGTGGTGAAGCGCTTCCAGAAGAGGCTGTAGAGGATCGTCGGCAGGTTGGCGGAGGCGGCGACCGCGAAGGCGAGCGCGACCAGCCCGGCGACGTTGAGGTCGCGGGCCAGGGCCCCCAGGCCGATGGCGACGGCGCCGATGACGACCGTGGACCAGCGGGCGGCGCGCACCTCCTCCTTCTCGGTGGCCTTGCCCTTGCGGATCACGTTCACGTACAGGTCGTGCGCGAAGGACGAGGAGGAGGCGAGGGTGAGGCCCGCGACCACGGCGAGGATGGTGGCGAAGGCGACCGCGGAGATCACGGCGAGGAGGACGGCGCCGCCGGTGGAGTCCGGGCCTCCGCCGACCGCCTGGGCGAGCAGCGGGGCCGCCGTGTTGCCCGCCTTGTTGGACTTGATGATCTCGGCCCGGTCGAGCAGGGCGGCTGCGCCGAACCCGAGGGCGATCGTCATCAGGTAGAAGGCGCCGATGATGCCGATGGCCCAGTTCACGGACTTCCGCGCGGCCTTGGCGGTGGGCACCGTGTAGAAGCGGATCAGGATGTGCGGCAGGCCGGCGGTGCCCAGGACGAGGGCGATGCCGAGCGAGATGAAGTCCAGCTTCGAGGTCGAGTCCTTGCCGTACTTCATCCCGGGTTCGAGGAACTTCGCCCCCTGCCCGCTGTTCTCCGCGGCCTTGCCCAGCAGGTCGGAGATGTTGAAGTGGAACTTCACCAGCACCAGGAAGGTGATCAGGAGGGTGCCCGCGATGAGCAGGACGGCCTTGACCATCTGGACCCAGGTGGTGCCCTTCATGCCGCCGATGGTCACGTAGACGATCATCAGGACGCCGACCAGCGCGACGATGGCGACCTTGCCGCCGTCGCTGGTGATGCCCAGGAGCAGCGAGACGAGCACACCGGCGCCGGCCATCTGGGCGAGCAGGTAGAAGATCGAGACCACGATGGTGGAGGTGCCGGCGGCGGTCCGGACGGGCCGCTGGCGCATCCGGTAGGCGAGCACGTCGCCCATCGTGTAGCGGCCGGAGTTGCGCAGCGGCTCGGCGACGAGCAGCAGGGCGACCAGCCAGGCCACGAGGAAGCCGATGGAGTAGAGGAAGCCGTCGTAGCCGAAGAGGGCGATGGCTCCGGCGATGCCGAGGAAGGACGCGGCGGACATGTAGTCGCCGGAGATGGCGAGGCCGTTCTGGAAGCCGGTGAACTGGCGCCCGCCCGCGTAGAAGTCGGCGGCGTCCTTGGTCTGGCGGCCGGCCCAGACGGTGATGATCAGGGTGGCGACGACGAACAGCCCGAACAGGGTGATGATCAGCGGGCGGTGCTCGGAGGCGCCCGCGGCCGTCGTCAGGTGGAGCGCGCCGCTCATTCCCCGCCCTCCATCCGCGCCTTGATGGCCTGTGCCTTCGGGTCGAGCCGGGTGGCGGCGTGCCGCGCGTACAGCCAGGCGATGAGGAAGGTCGTCGCGAACTGGGCGAGACCGAGCACCAGGGCGATGTTGATGTTGCCGAAGACCTTGGTCCCCATGAAGCCGCCCGCGTAGTTGGACAGCAGGACGTAGAGCAGGTACCAGGCGATGAAGGCCACGGTGAGCGGGAAGGCGAAGGAGCGGTAGGAGCTCCGCAGTTCGGCGAACTCGGCGCTCTGCTGGACGCTCGCGAAATCTTCGGCCGTGGGGCCGGCCAGGGGCGTTCCCGCGCTGCCCGGCGGCGGCGCTGCTTCGGTGGTCACGGGGGGATCTCCTTGTGACGCGGGTGCGGTGGGGACGACGGACAAAACAACCTCCGTGTGGGGGGCCGGTGGTGCTGAGCCCCCCTGTCAACGGCACGTACGGCGTGTCGGGACGGTTCAACACCCATGGATTCTTCGGAATCTGATTTCTCGAACTGATGGCGTGGGGACGAACGACAGCGCTAGGTTCACTTGTCATGAACCCGTCCGACGCGACCGCGTACGGGCGGCTTTTCGAAAGATGATCTGGAGAACCCATGGCTCATCTGGGATCCGTCCGCCGGCGCGCCCTCGCCGTGCCGGTCGGCCTGGCGCTCACCGCCTCGCTCGCCTTCCTGCCCTCGGTCTCGGCCTCCGCCGCGCCGCTCGGCGGCACGGCGGACCCGGCGACGGCCTCGAAGCCCTCCGCCTCCGGGCCCAAGCTGTCGTACGTGGCGAACCTGAACGCGTACGCCACCGTGAAGGCGGCGAAGAAGGCCGTCGAGCGGGCCGGCGGAACGGTGGTGACGGCCTATGAGCAGATCGGGGTCGTCGTCGCACATTCCCAGAACCCCGACTTCGCCAGGCAGCTGCGCGCCCAGCGCGGTCTGTTCGTGTCGGTCGGCGCCACCCGGACGGCCCCGATGCAGGCGGTGCAGACCACCGAGGAAGGCGCGACGCAGCAGTTGAGCGCGGCGGACGCCGCCAAGGCCGCGGCGCTCGCCCAGGAGGGTCAGGAGCCGCTGGAGCCCAACCAGTGGGACCTGCGGACGATCAAGGCCGACGAGGCTCACAAGATCAACGATGGCAGCCCGGACGTCACCGTGGGCATCATCGACACGGGTGTGGACGACACCCACCCCGATCTCGCCCCGAACTTCTCCAAGGGCCAGTCGGCCAACTGCGTCGGCGGCGTGGCGGACACCACCGAGGGCGCCTGGCGTCCGTACCCCGACGGCAGCGACCACGGCACGCACGTGGCCGGCACCATCGGCGCGGCCCGCAACGGCCTCGGCATCAGCGGGGTCGCACCGGGCGTGAAGATCGCCGCGATCAAGGTGAGCGAGCCCGGGACCAGCCTCTTCTACACCGAGGCGGTCGTCTGCGGCTTCATGTTCGCCGCCGAGAAGGGGATCGAGGTGACCAACAACAGCTACTACGTCGACCCGTACCTCTTCAACTGCAAGACCGACGACGACCAGAAGGCGCTGGTGGAGGCCATCGGCCGGGCCACCCGGTACGCCGAGCGCAAGGGCACGCTCCACGTGGCCTCGGCCGGCAACTCCGCCCAGGACCTGGCGGCCGACTCCCTCGTCGACGAGACCAGCCCGAACGACACCACCCCGGTGCCGCGGACCATCGACCCGAGGGTCTGCCTGGACCTGCCCACGCAGCTGCCGGGCGTGGTCACCGTCTCGGCCACCGGCGACAAGGGACTGCGCTCGTACTACTCCAGCTTCGGCCTGGGGGTCGTGGACGTCGCCGCCCCCGGCGGCGACAAGTGGCAGGTCCCGGCGACCCCGGACGCCAACGGACGCGTGCTGTCGACCGTCCCGGGCGGCGGCTACGGCTACAAGCAGGGCACCTCGATGGCCGCCCCGCACGTCGCGGGCGTCGCGGCGCTGCTCAAGAGCGCCCACCCGGGGGCCACGCCCTCCCAGCTGCAGGCCATGCTCAAGGCGCAGGCCACCAAGGCGGCCTGCCCGACCCAGATCTACGACGCCACCGGCGCGCTGGTCGACGCCACCACCTGCACGTCCAAGTGGGGCCAGACGGGCTACTACGGATACGGCGTGGTCGACGCGCTCAAGGCCGTGAAGTAGCCCCCGCGGCAGGAGCGGAGAACGGGAAACGGACGGGCCGGGCGGGGATCACCCCGCCCGGCCCGTCCGTTCGAGCGCTCAGGGCTTGATCATGACCTTGAGCGCGCTGCGGTCGTCCATCGCCCGGTAGCCGTCCGGGACCTCGTCCAGGGACACGGCCCGGTCGAAGACGGGCGCCGGGTCGATCGCGCCGCTGAGCACGTCCTCCAGCAGCTCCGGGATGTAGGCGCGGACCGGGGCCACGCCACCGCGCAGGGTGATGTTGCGGTCGAACATCACGCCGAGGTCGAGACCGGTGCCGCTGCCGTGCGGGACGCCGACGTAGCCGATGGCCCCGCCGTCGCGGGTGATGTTCACGGCGGTGCGCATGGACTGCTCGGTGCCGACCGCCTCGATGACGGCGTGCGCGCCCCGGCCGCCGAGGAGCTCGCGCACGGCCGCCTCGGCCGCCTCGCCGCGCTCGGCGACGACATCGGTGGCCCCGAAGAGCTTGGCGATGTCCGTACGGACGGAGTGGCGGCCCAGTGCGATGATCCGCTCGGCGCCCAGGCGCTTGGCGGCGAGGACGCCGCACAGGCCGACCGCGCCGTCACCGACGACGGCGACCGTGGAGCCCGGGCGCACGCCCGCGCCGAGGGCCGCGTGGTGGCCGGTGCCCATGACGTCGGACAGCGCGAGCAGACCGGTCAGCAGGTGGTCGTCGGAGACGGCGTCGGCGGGCAGCTTGACCAGGGTGCCGTCGGCGTGCGGCACCCGGACGGCCTCGCCCTGGCCGCCGTCGTGGCCGACCGAGCCCCAGAAACCGCCGTGGTCGCAGGAGGTGAACAGGCCCTCCTTGCAGTACTCGCAGGTGCCGTCGGACCACATGAAGGGCGCGACGACGAGGTCGCCGGCGCGCAGGTCGGACACGGCGGAGCCGGTCTCCTCGACGATGCCCAGGAACTCGTGGCCGATGCGCTGGCCGGGCTGACGGGCGGCCTCGCCGCGGTAGGCCCACAGGTCGCTGCCGCAGATGCAAGCGCGCAGGACACGGACGACGGCGTCCTCGGGGCGCTGGATCGCAGCGTCGGGCACCTCCTCCACACGGATGTCGTGCGGGGCGTGGATGACGGTGGCGCGCATGGTGGTGCAGTCCTCCGGCTCGGGGTTGTTCAGTCTTGTACGACTGAGGACCGTCCTACGGTACGCCTGCTTCCCGGGTGGCTGTCGAACCGGTGGCCAGGAGGTACTGGGCCGCCACGTAGGTGGCCATGATCCAGAAGTCCGGGCGGGGGAGCTGGGGCCATTCGGCGACCCCGGAGGCGATGAGGGTGTCGGAGAGCAGGAACAGCGCGCCGCCGACGCCGGCCCGCGGGCCGAGGGCGCTGGAGCGGAACGCCATCGCGGTGAGCAGCAGGCTGTAGCCGGCGACCGGGATCCGCAGGTCGGCCGGCAGGTCGGGCCAGAGGAGGACGACGGTCCCGAGGAGGGCGAGTGCGTACGCGCCCCCGAGCAGGGCGTTCGCGGGCCGCTTGCCGAAGAGGACGAGGTAGCAGACGTGCCCGACGGCGAAGGAGCCCATGCCGACGAGGAAGGCGGGCTCGGCGTCGAAGAGCAGGGCCAGGTCCCCGCCCCAGCCGAACAGCAGGGCGGCGACCAGCAGCCGGGGCGCGCCGCGGGTGATCACGTGGGCGACGAGCAGCGGCATCAGCAGGGGCTTGGCGACGAGGTGCCCGGGGTGCCAGTCGGCCAGCAGCGAGACGAGGTCGACGGCGGTGGCCGCGGCGAAGGCCGCGAGGGCGAGGCGGCCGAGGCGGTCCCGGCCGGCCGGGACGCGGCCGGCGGCCCAGGAGGGGGCCGGGCGCTCCGGGGACGGTGCGGTGCTCACGCGGTGGTCTCCCGTACGGGGGGCCGGGCGTCGGCGGCGGCGTCCCCGCCGGGCGCTGCGGCGGGGGCGTGGGCTGCGGGTGCTTCCACGGCGGCGGCGGGAATCGCGGCAGCGGCGGGGGCCGGGGCGGCGGCAGCGGCGGGGGCCGGGGCGGGGGCGGCGGGCTGCCAGCCGGGTCCGCCGAAGACCCGTCCGGCGCGCTCGCGCCAGTTCGCGGCGGCGCGCACGTCCCGTGCGATGGCCGCGTACTCGTGGGTGGCCACGCGCAGCGGGTTGTGGGTGTCGATGTTCTTGGTGAGCCCGTAGACGGGCCGCTCCGTCTCCCCCACCCAGGAGCCGAACATCCGGTCCCAGACGATCAGGATCCCGCCGAAGTTGCGGTCCAGGTAGCCGCCCTGTGAGGCGTGGTGGACGCGGTGGTGGGAGGGGGTGTTGAAGACGTACTCGTAGGGGCGGGGCAGCTTGCCGATGCGCTCGGTGTGGACCCAGAACTGGTAGAGGAGGTTCAGTCCGTAGCAGAAGGGGATCGCCGCGGGGTGCACGCCGAGGGCCACCATCGGGAGGTAGAACCACCAGGTGGTGGCACTGGTCCAGGGCTGGCGCAGGGCGGTGGTGAGGTTGAACCGCCGGCTGCTGTGGTGCACCACGTGGCAGGCCCACAGGATCCGGATGACGTGGTGGAGCCGGTGCTGCCAGTAGTAGAGGAAGTCCTGCGCGAGCAGCATCAGCAGGGCGGTCCACCACAGGAACGGCACCCGCAGCGGGGTGAGTTCGTAGACCGCGGTGAAGACGGCGACGACCGGGATCTTCCACAGCAGGTCGAACCCGATGCTGCCGAGCCCCATGGTGATGCTCGTGGCCGCGTCCTTGGTGTCGTAGCCGGCGGCGTCCTCGTCCGGATGGAGCCGGTAACTCACCACCTCGATGACGGTGAGCAGCACGAAGGCAGGTATGGACCACAGCACGACATCGGGCAGGTTCGGCATGTCCCGCACCATAGAGGCGCTCTCGGGGGCGCCGCTAGGGGTTGTTACCGATCGGTATCCATCGGGGTTACCAGCGGTTAGCGAGATGATGTCCGGGCCAAGGGGAGGGCGGGGTATGACGGGCGTCGAGACGGTTCTCTTACGGGTGGCGGGGACGGCGGCGGGGACGCTGGTGAAGTCCCTCCTCGCACGCGCCCCGGGTGCGGGCCTGGCGGCCGATCCGGCGCGGCCGGCCCCGCACTGGCGCCGGCCCCCGGCGGAACTGGGCGTCCTCGGCGCCGAGCTGTTCCCGCCGGGGCGGCTCCGCTGGATGAGCTGAGCCGCCACGGCGGGAGCCGGGGTCACCAGACGCGGACCGAGCCGCCGCGGGCGAAGGCCGGGCTCGTGGCCTGCGGGGGCACGGCCGTCAACGGTTCGGCGATCTCTGCGACCGTCGGTCCGTGCTTGGCCGCCAGCGCGTCCAGCAGGGCGAGGTCGAAGCCGTAGACGCGGGCCGCGTTGCCGCCGGCCATCGCCGCGACCTCCTCCCGCGGGAGGCCCGCGTAGGCGATGCGGAGGCCTTCGCGGGAGAAGGGGGTGGTGCCCTCGTCGTGCGGGTAGTCGCTGCCCCACATGATCTTGTCGAGGCCGATCCGGTCCCGGAGCGGGACCTCGTGGGGGCGCATGAAACTGGCCCCCACGAAGCAGTTCTCCCGCCAGACCTCGCTCGGCCCGCTGCCCATCGACTCGGCGAGCCCCGCCCCGAACTTGGCCTCCGCCGTGGCCGAGGCCGCGACCAGGCGGCCGTGGTAGTAGTCCAGCATCTCCAGCACGCCCGGGATCCAGCCGGACCCCTGCTCCGTCAGGACCAGTTTGAGGCCCGGGTGGCGGCGGAAGGCGCCGCCGAAGACGAGGTGCCACAGGGCGCGGTGCGAGAACCACGTGGTCTCCACCATGAAGACCGCGCGGGCGGCCGGTTCGTCGCCCAGCGGCGGGGACGCCGAGCCGCCGTGGTGGTTGACCGGGACGTCCAGCTCGTCGCAGACCGCCCAGATGGGGTCGTACGCGGCCGAGTACAGCTCCGGGACCGGGGAGCCGGGCGGGACGCCGGGCAGCAGGATGCCGCCCGTGAGGCCCGCCTCCTTCGTGCGGCGGATCTCCTTCACCGCCGCGTCCACGTCGTTGAGGAGGATCTGCGCCACGCCCGCGCGCCGGCCCGGCGCGTCCGCGCAGAAGTCCGCCAGCCAGCGGTTGTGCGCCTGGAGCCCGGCCCAGCGCATCTCGTACTCGGCGGCCGTCGGCGGCTGCGCCATCAGCGAGGCCTTGGGGAAGAACGGCGGGATGGTGTTGGGGAAGACGACCTCGGCGACGATGCCGTCCGCCTCCAGTTCCGCGAGGCGCCGCGCGGAGTTCCAGTTGCGGTCCGCCGTGTCCGCGAGGAGGTCCTCGTACGGGTTCACGTAGCCGGCGGCCCAGGCGTCGAAGTCGTCGTGGTACCGCTCCTCCAGGTACGGCTTGTAGTCCAGCAGGTCGGCGCCCGCGTGGCAGTCCGCCGAGATGACCGTGTAGCGGTCCTGGCCGTCCGTCATCACGAGACCCCCAGGACCGGGAAGTCGCCGCCGGTCAGCCAGTGGCGGCCGGTCTCGCGGGAGCGGGCCCAGGAGGCCGCCACCGCCGCCTGGTCCGGGGACTGGCCCAGCTCGGCCGGGGTGGGGCCGATCCGGCGGGCGACGGGCGCGAGCTTCTCCGTGTCGAAGCCGAAGACCTCGGCCGCGGCGAGGCCGAGCATCCGGCGGGTCTCGTCCACCGGGATGTCGTGGAAGGTCTTCTTCAGCCAGTTCCGGGTGTCCGGCCACGTGCCCTCGGGGTGCGGGAAGTCCGAGCCCCACAGGATGTTGTCCACGCCGATCTCGTAGCGCTGGGCCAGCTCGCGCCGTTTGGTGTTGGTCGCGCAGACGAACACCTGGCGGTCCAGGTACTCGCTCGGCGGCCGCTTCAGCTCCTCGAACGGGGAGAGCTTCTTGCCGCCGTGCGCGCCGAGGTAGAGGCGGTCCATGAACCACAGCTGGTTCGGCAGCCACCAGCAGCCGGATTCCGCCACGCCGAACCTGAGGCCCGGGTGGCGCTCGAAGACCCCCGACCAGAGCAGGAACCACAGCGGGCGGGCCGGCCACCAGGTGACCTCGGAGACGAAGATCCCCAGGTGGTCGCCGTACTCGTGGCGCGGCGAGGACCCGGAGTGGGTGACGATCGGCATCCGCGTCTCGGCCGCCGCCGCCCATACGGGGTCGTAGCGGCGGTCGTGGTAGGGCGCCTTGTCCACCCACATGGCCGGGATCATCAGCGCGCCCAGCCCGGACTCCTTGGCCCGGTGGATCTCGGCGACGACCTTCGACGGTTCGCCCGTGATGGGGAGCAGGGCGACCCCGCAGTGCCGCTCGGGGTTTTCCGAGACGAACTCCGCAAGCCAGCGGTTGTGGGCCTGCGCGCCCGCCATGCCCAGCTCGGGGTCCTGGTCGCCGGAGAGGCCGAGGCCCACGCCGAAGGGGGCCGCGGTCTGGCTGTCGACGGCGTCCGCGTCGGGGAAGACGACCTCGGCGGCCACGCCGTCGCCGTCGAGTTCCTTCAGCCGCTGCCCGGTGTCCCAGCCGCCCCGCAGGCCCTCCTCGTGGTCACGGAACCACTTCTCGGCGAAGGCCTCGTTGCGGACGCCGAGTCGGGTGGCCTCCGCGCGGCGGGCGTCGCGCTCGCCGAGGAACTCGTCGAACCGGGAGTGGAAGCGGGAGTCGAGGTAGGGCCGGTACTGCTCCGTGGGCAGGCCCGCGTGGCAGTCGGAGGAGATGATCAGGTACGGGTCTTCACAGGGTGTGTCACTCACGATGTCACTCACGACGAACGCCCCTCAGTCGAGGATGAAGCTTTCCAGGTAGGCGGGGTTGGCACGGTCGAGCATCGACTGCGACCGGGCCCGGATCTGGCGGTCGCTGTGCCCGCCGGCCGGGAGCATCCAGAAGCGGTCGGCGCGCAGGCCCTCGAGGACGTGCTCGGCGACCTCCTCGACGGGGGTGAACTCCACCTCGTGGCCGGCCTTCCTCATCGCGGCCTCGTACTGGTCGAGGCTGCGGTACGGGGACTTGCGCGGCCGCTCCTTCGCGTACCGCTCGGGCCGGTTGCGGTGCGACTCCCACAGGCCGGTGCGCAGCATGTGCGGTCCGGGGAAGAGGACGGAGGCCCCGACGGCGGCGCCCTCCGCCTTGAGGTGGGCGTAGAGCGACTCGGTCATGGTGACCACGGCCGCCTTGGTGACGGCGTAGACGGAGGCGGTGGGCAGGGGGGCGATGCCGCCGTCGCCGGAGGAGGTGTTGACGACGTGGCCGGGCGCGCCGCCCGCGATCATGCGGGGGACGAAGGCCTGGATGCCGTGGAAGACGCCCCACACGTTGACGGAGAAGGCCCATTTCCAGTCGTTGGGCTCGTGCTCCCACATCCGGCCCTCGGCGCCGGAGCCGACACCGGCGTTGTTGCACAGCACGTGCACGGCGCCGAAGGTCTCGTACGTCGCGTCGGCCAGCGCGAGCACGGAGTCGCGGTCGCTGACGTCGACGAGCCGTGCGAGCACCTGCGCCCCGTCGGCGGTGAGCTCGTCGGCGGCCTTGCGCAGGGCGCCCTCCTCCACGTCGGCGAGGACCACCTTGAGCCCCTCGGCGGCGAAGCGACGGGCCATCGCGAGGCCGATGCCACTGGCGGCTCCGGTGACGACGGCCACCTGTCCCGGTTCGATCCGCATGTCAGACACTTCCTTCCGGAGGGCCGTCGAGGATCTGCATCGGGTCGTCGTAGCGCTGGTGGATGTACGGGAGCAGGGCCTGGGCGCTGACCCGTTCGACGACCCGGCCCTTCTGGTCGGTGGTCTTCTCGCCGATGGTGATCTCCACGATCCGGCGGACGGGGAGGTCGGCGACGGGGTCGAACATCGACTCGCGCAGGACGATGTCCCCGGTGATGTGCTCCAGCTTGCGGACCTTCTCGTTGCGGGTGACGTGGACGAGCACCGGATCGGCGTCGAACCCCGAACCATCCACCGCCGGAAGGAACTTGAAGTAGAAGTCGGTCTTGGCGGCGGGCTCGGGCAGCGGCAGCGCGCGGTCCACCGCCCCGCGGACCTCGACGAAGGCGATGCCGTGCCGGGCGAGGGCGGCCCGGACGACGAGGCCGTCGCGTTCGACGGTGACCTCGCCCAGCTTCTTCGGCTCGCCGAAGACCTCGCGGCCGCCGATCAGGGCGCGCTCGTGGGTCATCGGCATGACCAGCGGGTACCAGCCCTCGACCCCGCCGTGCTGGGCGGCGACCGCCACCGAGCCGGCGCCGAGCGGGTAGCCGGGCAGGTCGACCTTGCTGATGCTGGCCCGTACGAGGGGCCGGTCGGCCGGCTTGAGGGGCGGCGGGAGGACCGCCGCCACGACGTCGGGGTCGCTCTCCCAGACGCCCACCACGCCGGTGGACCAGATGTCGGGGAGCTTGGAACTCTTCTCGCGCGACGCCGCGATCTCGGCCTCGGTCCGCGCTCCGTACCGTACGCGTGCCATGTGTCGCCCCATCCCTCGTCATTGAGCGGAGTCAGGTTCTGTAACACAGTTACACCGCCGCCGATGAAGGGTAAAGACCCGTGCACGCACCAGAACTGACACTCCGACAGATCGGTGGCCCCAGACCATGGCCAGATCAACGCTGACCCGCGACGAGGTGCTGGACGCCGCCGCGTCCCTGGTCAGGCAGCACGGTCCGGCCGCCCTCACCATGCGGGGGCTCGCCGCCGAACTGGGCACCGCGGTGACGTCCATCTACTGGCACGTCGGCAACCGCGAATCGCTGCTCGACGCCCTCGTACGGCGGACCGTGGAGGAGATGGGTGCGATCAGGCCCGCCGGCCGCACCCCCGCCGACCGCATCCTGTCGGTGGCCCGGATCCTGCGCCGCGAACTGCGCGGGCGCCCGCACCTGATCGCGATGGTCCACGAGCGCGGCCTCACCGAGCGGATGTTCCTGCCCGCGCAGCAGGCGCTCGTCCACGAGGTGCACGCCGCGGGACTGCGCGGCGCACGCGCGGCCGACGCGGTGCGCGCGATCCAGTTCCAGATCGTCGGCTTCCTGCTCGTCGAGCGCAACCGCGAGCGCTCCCCCGCCCAGTCCCCGGCCGAGAGCGAGCTCTGGGACCCGGCCGCGGCCCCCCACGACCCGGCCCTCGCCCGCGCCCTGGCCCGCCCGGCCGACCCGGAACGCCTGTTCCTGCTGTCCGTACGCGCTTTGACGACGGCCCTGCTCGAGCCCGGCCCGTGAGCGCCGGCGAACGGGGCGCTGAGCCGGGCCGATGAGGCATCGCGGCAACGGCTGTCGGTCGGGGCCGATATCCTCTGTGACCATGCTCGACGACCGTACGACCGCAGAGACGACGTGGCCGACCGCCTACCCACAGGGGTACGCGGTCGTCGACGTGGAGACGACCGGGCTCGCCCGCGACGACCGGATAGTCTCCGCCGCCGTCTACCGGCTCGACGCGCAGGGCAATGTCGAGGACCACTGGTACACCCTGGTCAACCCGGAGCGGGACCCGGGACCGGTGTGGATCCACGGGCTGACGAGCGAGGTGCTCGCCGGCGCCCCGCTCTTCAAGGACATCGCCGAGGAGTTCGCCGGCCGCCTCGCGGACCGGGTGCTGGTCGCGCACAACGCCATCTTCGACTGGCAGATGATCGCCCGGGAGTACGCACGGGCCGCCGAGACCGCGCCGGTCCGTCAGCGGCTGTGCACCATCGCCCTGTCGAAGGAACTGGACCTCCCGCTGCCCAACCACAAGCTGGAGTCGCTCGCCGCGCACTTCGGCGTGGTCCAGCAGCGCGCCCACCACGCGCTCGACGACGCGCGGGTGCTGGCGGAGGCCTTCCGCCCGTCGCTGCACGCGGCCGCGCAGGGCGGGGTACGGCTGCCCCTCCTGGAGTGCCGGCCGCTGACGGAGTGGTCGGACTCGGCCGCCGCGCCGCGCGTGGGGTACCAGTCCTCGTACCGGGGCGGCGGCTGGCGGCCCTCGCGCAAGCGGCCGCCGTGCCCGCACCCGAATCCGGGGCGGTACGAGGACGGCGAGCCGCTGAAGCAGGGCATGCGGATCGCCTTCTCCGGTGACACCTCGGTGGAGCGGGAGCTGCTGGAGGACCGCGCCGTCGAGGCGGGTCTGCACATCGCGACGAGCGTGTCGCGGCTCACCAGCCTCCTCGTGACGAACGACCCGGACTCGGCGACGTCGAAGACGGTCAAGGCGAAGTCCTTCGGCACGCCGGTCGTCGACGAGGCCGCCTTCACCCAGTTGCTGCGGGACGTGGCCCCGGCGGAGTCCTGAGCCCGGGCCACCGCGAGGGGAGGTGCCGTTGCGCCGGGCGGGTGCAGGCGCGGCGACTCACCCCGCTGGATCTTGTTCCGCTCCCCCGCCGTGCGCAGCATTCGGCGCATGGCACGTTGTGAGGTCTGCGGAAACGATTACGGCATGTCCTTCGAGGTGCACGCGCAGGGCGCCGTGCACGTCTTCGACTGCTTCTCCTGCGCCATCCACCGCATGGCGCCCGTCTGTGAGCACTGCCGGGTCTCGATCATCGGGCAGGGTGTCGAGGTCTCGGGGCAGTGGTTCTGCGGGGCGCACTGCGCCCGCGAGGAGGGGAAGGTGGGCATCGTCGACCGCGTCTGACTCCCCCGCCCTCCCCCGATCCCGTACCCCCGTGACCCCGGACGGCCACCCGGCCGCCGGGGTCCTCCGCGCTGGGGGTACCGTCGTGGGCGTGTACCGCTTTGTGCTGACCCGGCAGTGGGTGTGCCTCACCCTCATCACCCTCGCCCTCATCCCCGTGATGATCAAGCTGGGGTTCTGGCAGTACCACCGCCATGAACACCGGGTCGCGCAGAACCAGCTGATCGAGGCGAACCTGCGGGCGGAGCCGGTCCCCGTGGCCGAGGTCACCTCCCCCGGCCACAAGGTCCCCCGCGCGGACTTCTGGCGTGCGGTCACCGCGACCGGCACGTACGACTCCGCGCACGAGGTCGTCGTACGGATGCGCACCGACAACGACGACAAGGTCGGCTTCCACGTCCTGACCCCGCTGGTCCTTACCGACGGCCGGGTGGTCCTGGTCAACCGGGGCTGGGTGCCGGGCGGCGACGACCCGCGCGCCTACCCGCCGGTGCCGGCCGCCCCCGCGGGCGAGGTCACCGTCACCGGCCGGCTGAAGGCCGACGAGACGAGCGGCGGCAGCGGCATCAAGGACCGCAAGGGCCTGCCGGACCGCCAGGTCATGCTGATCAACAGCGCGCAGCAGGCGGATTACCTGGGCCGGCCGGTCCTCGGCGGGTACCTGGAGCTCACCGGCCCGTCCCCCGAGGCGGGCCCCGAGACCATCGCCGATCCCGACCACGACTCGATCGGCCCCCACATGGCGTACGCCGTCCAGTGGTGGCTGTTCGCGGCCGCGGTGCCGGTGGGCTGGGTGGTCCTCGTACGGCGGGAGAAGCGCGACCGCGAGGAGGCGGCGGCCAAGGGCGAAGCCGTCGAACAGGAGCCCGCGACGGCGTAGCGTGTCGGCATGGATCTTGGACTGAAAGACCGTGTCTACATCGTCACCGGGGCCACGCGCGGCCTCGGCTTCGCCTCCGCCCGGGAACTGACCGCCGACGGCGCGAAGGCCCTCGTGACGGGCCGGGACGCGAAGCGGGCGGCCGACGCCGCCGCCGAGCTCGGCCCGAACGCCGTGGGTGTCGCGGCGGACAACTCCGACCCGGCGGTGGCCGGGCGGCTCGTCGCCACCGCGCGCGAGCGCTTCGGCCGTTTCGACGGCATCCTCATCAGCGTCGGCGGCCCGGCTCCCGGTTCCGCCGCCGACAACACCGACGAACAGTGGTCGGCGGCCTTCGAGTCGGTCTTCCTGGGCGCGGTCCGCCTCGCGCGGGCGGCCGCCGCCGAGCTGGGCGAGGGCGGGGTCATCGGCTTCGTCCTGTCGGGCTCGGTCCACGAGCCGATCCCCGGGCTGACCATCTCCAACGGCCTGCGCCCGGGCCTGGCGGGCTTCGCGAAGTCGCTCTCGGTGGAGCTCGGCCCGCGCGGGATCCGGGTGGTCGGCCTGCTCCCGGCGCGCATCGACACCGACCGCGTGCGGGAGCTCGACGCGCTCGGCGGCGACGCCGACGCGGCCCGCGCCGGGAACGAGTCCCGCATCCCGCTGCGGCGCTACGGCGCCCCGGAGGAGTTCGGCCGCACGGCGGCCTTCCTGCTGTCCCCGGCCGCCTCGTACCTGACGGGCGTCATGCTCCCGGTCGACGGCGGCTCCCGCCACGGCTTCTGACCCGCCGTGGGGCGCCGGCCGCCGTGGGCCGCCGCTAGGTCGTCTCTTTCGGATCTTGTCGGCCTTGCCCGCGGTGCCTGGTGCCGTGCAGGGCAAGGCGGAGGGGCGCCCGTGTACTGGACGTACTTGGGCGCTCCGACAACGCGGCCAGGTGCGGTGCCAGGTGCCGCGGGCCCCGGCAAGATCCGAAAGAGACGGCCTAGGTGACGCGCTGCGCCCGGTGTGACGCCACTTTGAGGCGGGCCTCCGTCGGGAGTTCGGCGAGGCCCGCCGAGGTACGGGCGTGGGTCAGGACCGGGCCCGCGACGGCGGCCAGCGTGTCGGCGGGCACCGCGTGGGGTTCCAGTTCGAGGGCGACCCGCAGCGCGGGCGAGTCGCGCCGCCCGCGCAGCACGACCCGGCAGCCGGCGACCCCGTCCAGCGCGCCGGCCTCCGCGGCCACCGCCTCCTCCAGCGCCCGCCCGCGCAGCAGGGCGAAGGCCCCGTCGCCGGTGTCCACGAGCATCGCGGGCAGCCGTGGGCGCCTCAGCTGGGACAGCAGCCACCACAGGGCCAGCAGCACGACCACCGCGAGCCCGGCGAGCACCGCCCACCACTGCCAGCCGTCGGCGTACCAGTACCGGTGCCTCGTCGCGGCCGTCAGCAGCGGTGCGTGCCGCCCGTGCAGCGGCCACCGAGCCGTCAGCAGTACGACGCCGGCCGCCAGCAGGACCACTCCGGCCACCGCCAGCAGGATCCGGTTCACCACCCCGAGCATCCCGCTCACCTCCTGACCCGTACGCGCGCCCGCGGCGGGTGCGCGAGGCCCAGTTCCTCGATGCCGACGGCGAGCACGGCGTCCAGGTCGGCCCGTACGTCGTCCAGTTCACGGAAGTGCGAGGTGGCCCGCACCCCCACGTGGGAGCGGCCCATCCTGACCCGGACCGAGCGCACCCCGGGCACCTCCATGGCCCGGTCCCGCAGGACCTGCGCGGCGTCCTTGCGGCCGAGCCCGGCGTGTACCGCCGGGCCCTGGCCGGGGGGCCGCATGGTCAGGATCCGGCGCAGCCCGGGGGTGAGCGCGAGCAGCAGGAGGACCGCCCCGACCACGGCCAGGGCCCCGCCGGTCAGCTGGACCGACAGGTCGGCGGGGGTCGCGGTCTCCAGCCAGTGGGCGAGGTCGCCGCGCCAGCCCATGGCGGGCCGGCCCGACCGTACGGCGGCCAGGTCGTACAGGAACAGGGCCGCCACCCCCAGCACGACCAGGGCGGTGAGCGCGGCGGGCACCCGGCGCGCGGAGCGGAACCGGTGCGCCCGGCCGGGGCCGGGACCGGGGCCGGGGGCCGTCACCGCAGCCGCCGGTCCCGCCCTGCGGCGGTCCGGGTGTGGGCGGAGTGCAGGTGTTCGACCTCGATGTCCACCTCGGGCACGGTCATCTGCGCGCACTCCTCGACGCGCCGGGCCACCCGGGCGCGTACGGCGGCGCACTGGGCGGCGACGTCGGAGGGGTAGTCGAGCTCCAGGCTCACCCGTACCCGTGCGATGTCGTGGTGCACGGTGACGGTGGCGTGCGGGGGCGCGCCCGAGGGGGCGGCCAGGGCCTCCCTGGCGGCCTGGGCCGCGATCTTGGCGACGACCCGGTCGGCGATGAGGGTGGATCCGCGGTCTGCGGGGGGCACCCGCGACGGGGTGGCCGGGGGCGGGGTGGCCGGGGGTGGAGTGGCCCGGGGCTGGATGGTGCTCATCGGCCCCTCACCCGCGCCGGTCGTCGCGGCGGCGGAACAGGTCCCCGGCGTCCATGTCCCCGTCGACGAAGCGACCGAGGACGAACCCGAGGGCGCCGAGGGCCGCCACCAGGAGGAAGGCGCCGAAACCACCGAAATACCCGGCGAACGCCAGGGCCATTCCGGCGAACAGGCCGGCGATCGCCATGTTCATTACGGCTCCTCTCGGCTAGTGGAGACGGGTCTCCGGCTCTTCGTCGGGCTCGTCCGGAAGCTTGACGTCGCTGACGGCGATGTTGACCTCGACGACTTCCAGGCCGGTCATCCGCTCGACCGCCGAGATGACGTTCTCACGGACCGCCCGTGCGACGTCGCGGATCGACACGCCGTAGTCGACGATGATCTCCAGGTCGAGGGCGGTCTGGACCTCGCCGACCTCCGCCTTGACCCCGCGGCTGACGGAGGCCTTCTGGCCGCCGGGCACGCGCTCGCGGACGGCGCCGAAGGTACGGGAGAGGGCGGTGCCGCTGCCCATGGCGTGGACGCCGACCACCTCGCGGGCGGCCAGCCCGGCGATCTTCTCGACCACGCCGTCGGAGATGCTGGTGCGCCCCCGGTCACCGGGTTCCTTGAGGGAGCCACCCCGGCCTGCTGCGGATTCGCTCATGGCGTGCCCTTTCACGCGTGCGGAATCGGACTCACTCCGCACCACGTTAGGCGCGTGTCCGCGCTCGCGCCTCGGGACTACTCCGCTCGGCGGGATCCGGTTCACCGGCTCCGGCCGTGCCGGGGCCGCGCCCGCACGCGCGGGCGCAGCCCGGGGAACGTCAGTCGGACAGCCCCGCGAGGTCGCGCAGACGGCGGGCCTGGGCGGCCCGCTCGGCGGCGCGCTGGTCGTCGTACGGGCGGGAGTGCGCGGTGCGCAGGAGGGCCTTGGTCTCGATCACGGCGTCCCGCGGCGGGGCCAGCAGGGCGGTGGTGAGGTCCTGGACGGCGGCGTCGAGCTCGTCGGCTGGGACGACCAGGTTGGCGAGGCCGACCCGCTCGGCTTCCTCGGCGTGCACGAAGCGGCCCGTCGCGCAGATCTCCAGCGCGCGGGCGTAGCCGACCAGGGAGGTCAGGGGCTGGGTGCCGGCCAGGTCGGGGACCAGACCCAGGCTGGTCTCGCGCATGGCGAACTGCACGTCGTCCGCGACCACGCGCAGATCGCACGCGAGCGCGAGCTGGAAGCCGGCGCCGATCGCGTGCCCTTGCACGGCGGCGACGGAGATGATGTCGTTACGCCTCCACCAGGTGAACGCCTCCTGGTACTCGGCGATCGTGGAATCGAGCAGTTCGTCCGAGCCACGTGCCAGATCGAGGAAGGACGGCTCGCCCTCGAAGCCTTCGGGGGTGAACGCCTGCCGGTCGAGCCCTGCGGAGAAGGACTTGCCCTCACCGCGCAGCACGACGACCCGGACGGTGCCCGGCAACGACCTCCCGGCCTCGGCCAAAGCCCGCCAGAGCGCGGGGGATTGGGCATTTCGCTTGGCCGGATTGGTCAGTGTCACCGTGGCGACCGTGTCGTCGACGGTGAGTCGTACGCCGTCCTTGTCGAGCAGAGCCATCTGTATGCCTCCGGTGTGCAGTCGGCCGCAAGCCCGGCCTAAGTGACTGCACAGTAACCACCCAGTCGACCACGGGGCCGACCGGGGGTCACCGAAGGAAACGTCGGAACGTGTGAGCTTGTGAAGCCTTGGAGCGTTGGAACCGATGGGACCGGGATCAGGCCGTAGCCGCCTTCTTACCGCGCGTCGCGCCTCCGCGACCACGCAGCGAGACCCCGGACTCACTGAGCATCCGGTGGACGAATCCGTAGGACCGGCCGGTCTCTTCGGCCAGCGCCCGGATACTCGCACCGGAGTCGTACTTCTTCTTCAGGTCTGCCGCGAGCTTGTCGCGCGCGGCGCCGGTTACCCGGCTGCCCTTCTTCAGAGTCTCGGCCACCCGTGCCTCCTCATGGGAAGTGCGCTCTGGACTTCTCATGATCACCCCTCCCACGCTTCCTGGCCACCCATTCAGCAAGGTCGGTACGGCGGCATTTCTCAAGCCGTGGACACGCGAGCAGAACGGAATCTCCTCTTCCGCCGCATGACTTCCGTCACACTTCCCCGCCCGCGCCGGGAATCGCCAGGTCAGAGGCGGGGCAGCGGAAAGCGAACGGCCCCGGTCGCGCACCTTCACGGGTGCGGCCGGGGCCGTCGAACGACGCGCAACGGTACGAGACCGTCTCACTCAGATGATGGATCACCCCTGAGCCGAATGATCCATAAGGAACTGGATCAGGGTCACCGCAGGCCCGGACCGTGATCGGACGGGACCCCTCCGGGTCAGGCGAGCGCCACCAGGTCCCGGTAGTCCGGGCCCCACAGGTCCTCGACGCCGTCCGGGAGCAGGATGATCCGCTCCGGCTCCAGCGCCTCGACGGCGCCCTCGTCGTGCGTGACGAGGATGACCGCGCCCTTGTACGTGCGCAGGGCGCCCAGGATCTCCTCGCGGCTGGCCGGGTCGAGGTTGTTCGTGGGCTCGTCGAGCAGCAGCACGTTCGCAGAAGAGACGACCAGCGTGGCCAGGGCCAGCCGGGTCTTCTCGCCGCCGGAGAGCACCCCGGCGGGCTTGTCCACGTCGTCCCCGGAGAAGAGGAAGGAGCCGAGCGTCTTGCGTACGGCGACCAGGTCCAGGTCGGGCGCGGAGGAGCGCATGTTCTCCAGGACCGTCCGCTCCGGGTCCAGGGTCTCGTGCTCCTGGGCGTAGTAGCCGAGCTTGAGGCCGTGACCGGGGACGACGGTGCCGGTGTCGGGCTTCTCGGTGCCCGACAGCAGGCGCAGCAGGGTGGTCTTGCCGGCGCCGTTGAGGCCGAGGATGACGACGCGGGAGCCCTTGTCGATGGCCAGGTCGACGTCGGTGAAGATCTCCAGCGAGCCGTAGGACTTGGAGAGGCCCTCGGCGGTCAGCGGGGTCTTGCCGCAGGGCGCCGGGTCCGGGAAGCGCAGCTTGGCGACCTTGTCGGAGACGCGGACGGCGTCCAGGCCGGCGAGCAGCCGGTCGGCACGCTTGGCCATGTTCTGCGCGGCGACGGTCTTGGTGGCCTTGGCGCGCATCTTGTCGGCCTGCGAGTTCAGGGCCGCGGCCTTCTTCTCGGCGTTCTGGCGCTCGCGCTTGCGGCGCTTCTCGTCGGCCTCGCGCTGCTGCTGGTAGAGCTTCCAGCCCATGTTGTAGACGTCGATCTGGGCGCGGTTGGCGTCCAGGTAGAAGACCTTGTTGACGACGGTCTCGACCAGGTCGACATCGTGGGAGATCACGATGAAGCCGCCGCGGTAGTTCTTCAGGTAGTCCCGCAGCCAGACGATGGAGTCGGCGTCGAGGTGGTTGGTGGGCTCGTCGAGGAGCAGGGTGTCGGCGTCCGAGAAGAGGATCCGGGCGAGCTCGACGCGGCGGCGCTGACCACCGGAGAGGGTGTGCAGCGGCTGGCCGAGCACCCGGTCGGGCAGGCTGAGCGCCGCGGAGATGGTGGCGGCCTCGGACTCGGCGGCGTACCCGCCCTTGGTGAGGAACTCCGTCTCCTGGCGCTCGTACTGCTTGAGGGCCTTCTCGCGGGTGGCGCCGGCGCCGGTGGCGATGCGCTCCTCGTTGGCGCGCATCTTCTTGATCAGTACGTCGAGACCGCGCGCGGACAGGATCCGGTCACGGGCCAACACGTCGAGGTCGCCGGTGCGCGGGTCCTGCGGGAGGTAGCCGACCTCGCCCGAGCGGGCGATGGAACCGGCGGCGGGCTGTCCCTCGCCCGCGAGGCACTTGGTGAGGGTGGTCTTGCCCGCTCCGTTGCGGCCGACCAGGCCGATGCGGTCGCCCTTGGCGACGCGGAAGGAAGCGGACTCGATGAGGATGCGGGCGCCGGCGCGCAGCTCGATGCCGGTGGCGGTGATCACGGAAATACTCCAGGGCGGGTCGGGACGGCGGAAGGGGGGCAGGACGCGATGCTTCGACGCCGCTAATCCGCGAGGAGATTTGCCATGGGAGACATTCTACCGGGGGTGTGCAACTGGTTTCCGGGCCCGGGGCGGTCCGCCGGACGGCCGGGAGCCGCTCCGCCGCGTCCCCCGTTCGGCCCAGGCGTCCCGGGAGTGCCGGGGGCGCGTACCGGGGGGAAATGGGCATACTCACCGCAGGGGCGGCCGCGCGGCCCACCCGGTCCCACGACGAGAGGACGGTGCGGGGATGCAGTTCGACGACGACGCCAACCTGGACACCTCCGAGGTCAAGGATGTGCGCGGCAGCCGCGTCCCCGGCGGGAGGGCCACGATCGGCGGCGGACTCGTCGGCATCATCGCGCTCGTCCTGGGACTGCTCTTCGGCGTGGGCCCGGACGAGCTGGGACTGTCCTCCGGGGACCAGGAGCCGGGGCCGGCCGCGTCCTCCGTTAACGAGGTGCAGCAGGAGTGCAGGACGGGGCGGGACGCGAACGCGCGGGAGGACTGCCGGCTGGTCGCGGTGGTCAACAGCACGCAGGACTTCTGGAGGCAGGAGTTCGCCCGGCGCGGCGGCCAGTACAGCCCGGCGTCGACGGTGTTCTTCACCGGTCGGGTGAACACCGCGTGCGGGGCGGCCACCTCCGCGGTGGGCCCCTTCTACTGCCCCGACCGGCAGGTCTATCTGGACAGGTTCTGGATGTGGTGCCCGTACTCGTGCGCGACGACGTAGGCCTGCGCGAAGGGGCCGCCGCTCGCGCCGAACTTCGTCCGCAGCTCGTTGAAGAAGCCGAGGGGCACGCTCCAGCGTTCCCAGGACGGGCGGCAGGGCGCGAACAGCAACGCGGTCAAGGTCGAGCTGCAGGCCGACTGCTACGCGGGGGTGTGGGCGCACAACGCGACGCGCACCCCGGACGAGTCCACGGGGCGTCCGCTGATCACGAACCTGACCGACCAGGACATCAGGGACGGGCTGGACGCGGCGGCCGCGGTCGGCGACGACCGGATCCAGGAGAGGTTCCAGGGCCGGGTGACCCCGGAGTCCTGGACGCACGGCTCGGCCGAGCAGCGGCAGCAGTGGTTCTACCAGGGCTACCGCACGGGCGACATGGCCCAGTGCAACACCTTCCGCTGACGGTCGGCGCCGCCTGCCATGCTGGTGTGACGCGGGTCACCGTCACGAGAGGGAGTGATCGTCATGGCAGGCGTTCCGTCCATCTGTCCCACGCTGGTCTACCGCGACGCGAAGGCGGCCATCCGGCTGCTGACCGAGGCCTTCGGGTTCAGCCAGGTCGCGGTGTACGAGGGTGAGGACGGCTCGGTGGTGCACGCGGAGCTGGCCTACGGCAACGGCATGGTGATGCTGGGCAGCAAGGGCACCGGCGGGGGCTTCGACAAGGCCATGGACGGCGCCGGCCCCGCGGGGGTCTATGTCGTGGTCGACGACGTGGACGCCCACCACCGGCGGGCCGCCGAGCACGGGGTGGAGATCGTGATGGAACCCAAGGACCAGGACTACGGCTCGCGCGACTACACGGCCCGGGACGGCGAGGGCAACATCTGGAGCTTCGGCACGTACGCGCCGCAGGTCTGAGACCCGCGGCGGGGCGGTCCCGGGCACGGCGCCGAGGCGTCGTGCCCGGACAGGACCGGGCCGCCCCTTCCGGATCCGGCTCCTCCGGCAGGATCCGGAAGAGACGACCTAGTGACCTGAGTCAGAGATTCACTGTTAGTCGGGCATGAGTCGTCCAGGCCCGAAGATTCCGCCGTTGTCGGTCACCGATGCC